>NZ_PINZ01000008.1:0-109067 GCF_002810305.1 Halomonas sp. 141 | reverse complement strand
GGCGTCCCATAGGGGGTTCGAACCCCTGTTCCCGCCGTGAAAGGGCGGTGTCCTGGACCACTAGACGAATGGGACGTTTCATTGCCTCGTCGAGGTGGCGCGTATATTAATCAGCGCACCTCTTACTGTCAAGCCCTCTGATATCGAAACGTTTTATGCCTGCGCAACGAAGGTGCCTGAGGGCAACAACCTGCGCGATAACAGTGCACGACATTAGCGCATCCTCACCACACTCCCCCACGGCAGATCTGACATCCACTGCGGGGCTGGTGTTGGGCGCCCCTTCCTTGGCCAAGGCGCAGTCGAGCGAACAGTTCAACTGGCGAATGACCAATGCCTACAGCCCAAGCTCTCCGTTCTATGTAGAAGGGCCCGGCAGCCCGCGGGACGTGATTGCCAAGATCAACGCCATGTCGGGCGGACGGCTCAATATTCAGCACTTTGCAGCAGGAGAACTGATCCTGTGGTCGAAGCGCTGCGTGAAGCCACGATGGATACCCTGGCCACCGAAGCCAACGCCGACTCACTGGTACGCACAGGTGCGGGTGGATGTGTTTTACGAGCGTTTTCCCGCCATCGTTCGGCGCATCACCAAAGTGATCGGCGGTCTGCTGCTATTGGTCATGGGGCTCTACATCGCCTGGCTGACCCTGCCCTGGGTAGAGCAGTCATATCTGCGTAACGAAACCTCACCCAACCCAGGCGGCCTGCCCTTCCGCTGGTTGCTGAAATCGCTCATCCCTCTGGGGTTTCTTCTATTGGCACTACAAGGCCTGGCCACCGGCATGATTTGTGCGTCGGACACGCTGGGGCAAATCATCCTCCCTAGCCTGGTGCTGATTCTGCTGGCGGAGATCCTCGGTGAATCCGTGAGCACCATGTTTGCGGCGGCGCCGCCAGCGTTTAGGCCCGGTACTGGCGCTATCGCCCACTTTCGCACATGCTGAACCTGAGCAGGGCTGCCATTGTCACTGGTATAGCGTCAGGCATAACGGTGGTATCCTGCCTGCCCCATAAGCCTCTGCTTATCAGCAACCGGAGGGAGAGGAGAGCCCCATGGCGAAAATAGCGAAATCCCCTGAAGAATGGCGCCAGCAGTTGACCCCGGAGCAGTACCGCGTCGCCCGGGAGAAGGGTACCGAGCGTCCGTTTACCGGTGACTATCAAGTGAGCGATGCCCAGGGCATCTACCACTGCGTCTGCTGTCATGCGCCGCTGTTCGAGAACGAACACAAGTTCGATGCAGGCTGTGGCTGGCCAAGCTTCGACAGGCCACTGGGCATCCGCTGCGTGGAAGAGCATCGCGATACTTCCCACGGCATGATTCGCACCGAAGTGGTGTGTTCCCACTGCGATGCCCACCTGGGACACGTGTTTCCCGACGGCCCCCCGCAAACGACGGGCCTGCGCTACTGCATCAACTCGGTCTCTTTGGAGTTTCACCCCGACGAATAATTGATCCCAAACGAAGCGCAGCAAGGCGGGCACCATCTGTTAGAATGGCGGCCCGCTTTTTTATGCCGAATGTTAGTGCTTGCAGGAGATCCCCATGCTCGGCTGGTTCCCAGGACACATGAACAAGGCCCGCCGCCAGATCAAGGACGCGCTGCCGGAAATCGATGTCGTGATCGAAGTGCTCGATGCGCGGCTCCCCTACTCCAGCGCCAACCCGATGCTGGCCGAGCTGACCCGCCACAAGCCGGTCCTCAAGATTCTGTCGCGTGCCGACCTGGCCGACCCTGCGCGTACCGACGAGTGGGTCGCGTTTTTCGATGCCCAAGCCGACACACGGGCGCTGGCCATCACCACCACCAACACCCGGGAACTGAAGCGCATTCCCCGGCTTTGCCATGAGCTGGCCGGTGCGGTGCGTGCCGACCGTGATGTTCGTGTGATGGTCATGGGGATTCCCAACGTCGGCAAGTCGACGCTGATCAACGGCCTGGCAGGACGCAAGATCGCCAAGACCGGTAACGAGCCCGCCGTGACCAAGCGCCAGCAAAAGGTACGCATCGATGGCCGCGTGGCACTGATCGATACGCCTGGTGTGCTGTGGCCCAAAATCGAGGATCAGGCCAGTGCCTACCGGCTGGCGGCCAGCGGTGCCATTCGCGACACGGCCATCGAGTATACCGATGTGGCCATGGTGGCCTGTGCCGAACTCGCCAAACGCTACCCCGACGCGCTGACGGCCCGCTACAAGCTCAAGGCGCTGCCCCGCTATGAAGCCCCTGCCACCCCTCAGGCAGAGGTCGATGCCGATGGCCCCCAGAAGCCCGACTTTATGGCCATTGCCGGGTTCGATGGCCACGCCATCCTCACCGAAATTGCCAGCAAGCGCGGTGGTTTGCGCCCTGGCGGCGCCGTGGACCTGCACCGGGGCGCCGAAGTGCTGCTGCATGAACTGCGCGACGGCAAGGTGGGCAGGCTGACGCTGGAAACCCCCGAGGACATTCCACCGCCCGTGGAGCAAATCGACCAAGACAGCTCGCCATCAAGCAACGCATAATGGGCGAATAATCAGTCACTCCCACGGCAATGGACACTTTTGGATAACGCACCCCATGGACACCGCGCAGCCTAACGAATCACACACGCTCAAGAAGTCCCATAAACTGCACAATGTCTGCTATGACATTCGCGGCCCGGTTCTCGACCATGCCAAGCGCCTGGAAGAGGAAGGCCAGCGGATTCTCAAGCTCAACATTGGCAATCCGGCCCCCTTTGGTTTCGAGGCACCGGAAGAGATTCTCCAGGACGTCATGCGCAACCTGCCCACCGCCCAGGGCTACTGTGATTCGAAAGGGCTCTACTCTGCGCGCAAGGCCATCATGCAGGAGTGCCAGCGCAAGCAGATCCCCGGCGTCGGTATCGAAGATATCTATATCGGCAACGGCGTGTCCGAGCTGATCGTCATGGCCATGCAGGCGCTGCTCAACGATGGCGATGAAGTACTGATCCCGGCACCGGACTACCCGCTATGGACCGCTGCTGCCCACCTGTCGGGCGGCCACGGCGTTCACTATCTGTGCGACGAGCAGGCCGACTGGGCGCCGGACATGGCCGACATTCGTGCCAAGGTCACCAGCCGTACCCGGGCCATCGTCATCATCAACCCCAACAACCCCACCGGGGCAGTGTACTCTCCGGAAGTGGTGCGGGAAGTCCTCGAGATCGCCAAACAGCACAATCTGGTGGTATTCTCCGACGAGATCTACGACAAGATTCTCTACGACAGGGTCGAGCACACCGCCACGGGGGCGCTGGCCGACGACGATCAACTGGTCATCACCATGAACGGGCTTTCCAAGAGCTACCGCTGCGCTGGTTTTCGCTCCGGCTGGATGACCATTTCCGGCACGCTGGCCAAACAGCGGGCCAAGGATTTCATTCAGGGCCTGACCATGCTGGCCTCCATGCGGCTGTGCGCCAACGTACCTGCCCAGCACGCCATTCAAACGGCGCTGGGCGGCTACCAGTCCATCAATGACCTGATCCTGCCTGGCGGGCGCCTGCTGGCGCAGCGGGACATCACCATCGAGAAGCTCAACGCCATTCCCGGTGTCTCCTGCGTAACACCCAAAGGGGCGCTCTACGCGTTTCCGCGCCTGGACCCCAAGGTCTTCAATATCAAGAATGACCAGCAGCTGGTGCTGGACCTGTTATTGCAAGAAAAGATCCTGCTGGTGCAAGGCACGGCCTTCAACTGGCCAGACCCGGACCACGTGCGCATCGTGACGCTGCCCTGGGCCGACCAGCTGGGCGACGCACTGGATCGCTTTGCCAATTTCCTGTCACGCTATCGGCAGTAGTTATTTCAGTCTTCATGTCCGTCGCTACAGCATTAAAAACAGCTACTTGAAATTGTAGCGACGGGCACGCATCTAAGCCATATTCCAGCAAGACCCCGCTATAAACCTGAAGGGAGAAACCCACCCATGATGCGAATTATGCTGTTTCTGGCGACCAACCTCGCCGTCGTACTGGTGGCCAGCTTTACGCTGCGCCTGTTCGGCGTCGAGGGCTATCTGCGCAGCCAGGGAATCAACTTCACTGGCCTACTGCTGTTCTGCTTCATCGTCGGCATGGCGGGCTCGATCATCTCGCTGTTCATGTCCAAATGGCTGGCCAAGCGCTCCACGGGCACGGTGATCATCGAAACGCCCTCCAACGCCACCGAAAAGTGGCTGGTGGACACCGTGGCCGAGCTTTCCCGTGAAGCCGGGATCAAGACCCCCGAAGTGGGCATTTTCCCGGCCCAGCAGTCCAATGCATTTGCTACCGGCTGGAACAAGAACGACTCGCTGGTAGCCGTCTCGGCGGGCCTGCTCAACCGCATGCGCCCCGAAGAGGTCCGCGCGGTACTGGCCCACGAGATTGGCCACGTGGCCAACGGCGACATGGTCACCCTGGCACTGATCCAGGGCGTGGTGAACACCTTCGTGATGTTCTTTGCCCGTGCCGTCGCCCACTTGATCGACACCTTCCTGAAAAGCCGCAGCGACGGTGAAGGCGGCCTGGGCTTCATGGGGTATTTTGCGGTGGTCATGATTGCCGAGATCGTGTTTGGCATCCTTGCGTCGGCCATCGTGGCGTGGTTCTCGCGCTACCGCGAATACCGCGCCGACGAAGCGGGTGCACGCTTGGCGGGCACCGGCGCCATGGTCAACGCCTTGGCGCGCCTGAAGGCCGAAACCGAAATGCCCGACCAGATGCCCGACCAGATGCGCGCCATGGCCATCACCAAAGGCCAGACCCGCTCGCTGGTGGAGCGCATGTTCGCCAGCCACCCACCGCTGGACGACCGCATTCGCGCCCTGAAAGAAGCCGCCTACCGTCAGTGATGCTAACCGTCACTTAACGGCAGTCGCTACCATAAGGCCCGCATCGCGGGCCTTATGCGTTTTGTATCCAGCTCTTTTCAGCCGAGCTGGACTTGAAAACCGGCAGCTTCCAAAGGCGCACACAGTGGCTGGGCATCTTCTTTCAACAGCACACTCAGCGTGGCAAACTCGCGACGCAGCGGGTAATGGGCGCGGCAGTGATCGAACCCCTTGGCAACCCCTTGCTGCATCACGTTACGCTGCAGCGTGTCGTGGTCACGGCGCACGTCATACACCGCTCGGATACATAGCCGCAGTGCCTCTTCAACGGGCAGTGCCTGTGAGAGGGTCAGCGAGGCCAGCACCGGGGGCGGGCACAAGTCACTGAATGCCAGGCCGGAGGGGCGGCCTTCATGTGCCGCCAGCGCCTGCTGAATCATCCAGGTGCCGCGCAGCTTGCCGTCCAGGCTGTGGCCGGCAATGTGCGGGGTTGCCAAGGCCACCAGATCCCTCAGGCCGGCATCGATGCCAGGCTCCTCCTCCCACACATCGAGAATGGCAGAGATGTCGCCCTTGCCTGCCAGGCGGCTGCGCAGTGCCAGCCCATCGATGCAGTCCCCGCGCCCGGCGTTGAGCAGTACCGTTTGCGGGGCCAGTTCCTGGAGCCGCTCGGCGTTCAACAAATGGTACGTTGCGTGGGGGCCGTGCTTGACCAGCGGCGTATGTAGGCAAATGACATCGCATTGCTCGATCAGGGTATCCAGGTCTACGAAGCCCTCAGGCCCTTCCTGCTCGGCGCGGGGCGGGTCACATACCAGCACTTCCATGCCCAGTGCACTCAGCCGCGTCAGCAAGCGGCTGCCGACGTTACCGGCCCCGACGACTCCCACACGGCGCGACAGCAGCGGCCACCCTTCCCGCTCGCTCACGGTCAACAGGCTGCTGAGCACATAGTCCACCACGGCGTCGGCATTACAGCCAGGCGCACTGGCAAACCCGATGCCCTGGGCTGAGAGGTAGTTCAAGTCGATATGATCGGTGCCGATGGTGCAGGTGCCGACGAAAGCAACACGGCTGTTGGCCAGCAAGGCCTCATCGACCCGGGTGATGGAGCGCACGATGAGCGCGTCGGCATCGGCCACGTCGGCCGCGCGAATCTCGCGCCCGGGCAGGCGGTGCAAGGTGCCCAGCCCACCAAAGCACGCGTCGGCGGCGGGGATGTTGGCATCGATGACAAGTTTCATAGGCGTTTTGATTTCCGGGCTTTACAATACGCCCGCAACGGCTTGCTGTGCAGGCGTGAACATGATGGCGTTAAGGAGATGGGTGTGATCGTACGCTGGGAAACCGACCATGACTATGTGTTGGTGCACATTCACCAGGATATGTTCGGCGACTGGATTTTCAGCCGCGCCTGGGGGCAGATCGGCACCCAGTTTGGCGGGCTGAAACATCAGTTGGCCGACACCCTGGCGCAGGCACAGATGTGGCTGGAGGACGAGTCCACCATCCAGACCTCGCGAGGCTTTCGCAAGGTCCTGGAAGCCGCCGACCACACCCCCGAAGGCCAAGAGGCCATGCGCCAGCTGTCGCTGCTGAATGTGCTGTAGGCACGCCTACCCCAGAAACCGACGCCCATTACGCTGGTGCACCCCCACCGGGGGCGTCGGGGCAGGCGGGTTGGTCAGGGACGCCAGCGCCGCTTCGTCCAGCCAGCCTCGCTGCTCCAGCCATTGGCTCAGCCGCACCAGATCAAAGCCACGGTCCAGCTCTTCCCCCTGCTCATCCAGCAACACCGGTATACGCACGCCGTAGCGCTCGACCAGCGCGTCGTCTTCGCTGATTTCGATACGTCGCAAGTCCACTGGCTGGTTGGCCAGGGTGGTCACCAGCGCTTCGAGTTGAGCGCACAGGTGGCAGCCCAGAGTGGTGTAGATGGAGAGTTTAATCATCGGCTCGGCTCTTGATCAAAAAGACGTGATGCAGGTTGGTGCGACGCTGGAAATCCGGGTCGAAGGTGCGCGCGGTGATCTCCTCCACTGCGTAACGCTGCACCAGCGCGTCGTCCAGTTTGAAACGCCGCTGGTTATTCGAGAACACCAGCACGCCACCCGGCGCCAGGCGCGCCATGGCCAGCTCGACCAGCCTTGGGTGATCCCGCTGGATGTCCAGCGTATCGCGCATCTTCTTGGAGTTCGAGAACGTCGGCGGGTCCATGAAGATCAGATCGAAATCGGCATTGGCCGTTTCCAGCCAGCGGAAGCAGTCGTCCCTGACCACCCGGTGCCGTCGGTGATCCAGTTGATTCAGGCTGAAGTTGTCTCTGGCCCACTCCAGGTAGGTGTTGGACATGTCGACGCTGACGCTGTCGCTGGCCCCGCCTAGCGCGGCCTGTACGGTGGCCGTGGCGGTGTAGCAGAACAGGTTCAGGAAGCGCTTGCCGCTGGCCATGTCGCCCAGCATACGCCGTACGGGGCGGTGGTCGAGAAACAGCCCGGTGTCCAGGTAGTCGCGCAGGTTGACCCACAGCCGCGCACTCCCCTCACGCACTTCGAAACGCTCGCCGCTGGCATCGCGCTTCTGGTACTGGGCGGCGCCGGTTTGCCGCTCACGACGCTTCACATAAATCTTGCTGGGGTCCACGTCCAGCGCCTCAGGCAGCACTTCCAGCGCGTCGAACAGCCGCTTTTGTGCCTGAGCAGGGTTCACGGAGCCCGGCGCGGCATACTCCTGCACGTGAACGCGGTCGCCATAGCGGTCGATGGCCAGCGCATACTCCGGCATATCGGCATCGTAGAGGCGATAGCAGGTTTCACCGCTCTGCTTGAGCCACTTTTTCAGGCGTTTCTGGTTCTTTGCCAAGCGGTTGGCAAACATCTGGGCATTTTCCGACACCGCTGGCTTGGCAGGCCGTTCCGGCGCCGGGGCCTCTGCCGTGGCGGGATTGGTGGGCGCGGCGGGCTGTCTGGCTGCGCCGATCTGCATCATCAGCAGCTTGGCATCCAGCGCACCATTCTTCAGCGCATACTGCTTATGGGCGCGCAGCCCCAAGCGATGCCCCAGGTCCGGATTGCCGGTGAACAGCGCCAGCATCCAGCCGGGGAACAGCGCCTTGGCCTTTTCCCCCAGCTGGGCATAGAGCCTGACCAGTTCCGGCAATTCGCCCAAACGCTCGCCGTAGGGCGGGTTGGTGATCAACAGGCCCTGCTCGGCGGTGAGGTCGGCGGGGCGAGTGAGCTGGGCCAGGCTTTGGCCATGCAGACTGATCAGCGCAGGAATGCCCGCACGCATGGCGTTCGACTTGGCGGCACTCAGCGCTGCAGGGCTTTGGTCGAAGCCGACCAGTGGGTTCCTGCAGCGCTTGCGGCCAATTGACGCCCGCGCTTCGGCTTCGCGCTTGAACTCACTCCAGAGCGCAGGCTCATGCCCCGCCCAGCCATGAAAGCCGAAACGCTCACGGTTGAGGTTGGGGGCCTGGTCGGCGGCCATCAACGCGGCCTCGATCAGCAGAGTGCCAGCCCCGCACAAAGGGTCTAGCAAAGGCTCGCCAGCCCTGGCGCGCTCGGGCCAGCCTGCACGTACCAGCAAGGCAGCGGCCAGGTTCTCCTTGAGCGGCGCATGCCCGACGTCACGCCGGTAGCCGCGCCGGTGAAGGCTCTCACCGGAGAGGTCAATACCCAGGCTCAGGTTGGCGCGATGCAGGTGCGCATAAAGGCGCAGGTCTGGCGTTTTGGTATCCACATTGGGGCGCTCCTGCCCCGAGAGCTGTAGCGAGTCCACCACCCCGTCCTTGACGGTTTGCGCGCCAAACCGGGTGTGGCGAATGTGCTCACTGCGGCCATGAAAATCCACCGCCAGGGTGCGTCCTGGTGCCAGATGCTGACGCCAGGCAATGCGTGCTACCACATCGCGCACCTGCTCGGCGGTCTCGATCATGCTTTCCCGGGCCAGCAGCAGAATGACGCGGTTGGCTAGTCGCGACCACAGGCAGACCCGATAGGCGGTGGCCTGGTCGGCAGTGAAATAGACACCGGCCACGGTGGTTTTACCAGGCTCGGCGCCTAGCGCTTGCAGCTCGTCTGCCAGCAGGCCTTCGATGCCTTTGGGGCAGGTGGCCAGCAGATTCAAAGAGGGTGTTTGGCTCAGCTCGGTCATGTTCTTCGCCGCGCGTCACCGCGCGATATTCCTGTATATGTCAAATGAGTTTACGTCTTATGACAATTTGATGGTCGACAAGTGACCCCATGATGGTCTATCAATAAAAGGGTAGCTACTAAAAACGCATGCGTTGCTTGTCTGGGTCATTACTGTGCACTTCCGCAAGGAGACTCCTGTAACGACCCACGGCTTGTCGAGTCAGCGGCTTTACCTGTTCAGCACGTGAGTGCTAGACACCAAGGTACTGGCGAAGACTCACTCTTGGACTTGAAGTCACCTCTCGAAGCAGAGTTGGCAGCAATGGTCGGCGTCGTGATGACGCTTGAAAGGAGCTCGGTGAATAATGAGCTGCCCAATTGCTGGCTGTTTGCTTCTTATCAAAGGTTTTCGTGAAAAGAGGTTAGCCAATGAAACGACAAAAACGTGATCGCTTCCAGCGGGCTTATGTTCACGGCTATAAAGCGGGTGTTACGGGTCGCTCCCGTGATGATTGCCCCAGTCAAGATGTCAATTTACGCGAATACTGGATGAGCGGTTGGCGTGAAGGTCGCGGAGACCAGTGGGATGGCATGGTCGGCGTTTCCGGCATCCATAAAAACCCCATGGTCATGACCTGATTTATTTACCTTTTACACGGACATTTGGAGTACGGAGCCCGCTCGCCAGCGGGCTTTTTATTGCCTACCCCTTTATTGCCCACCCCTTTATTGCCCACCTATCCCCCGCGCCTTCCCTATTAGTGGGCAGAAGCCTGCTCCTTGAGCGCCTCGGCACACTGTTTCACCAGCGTCGGCCCCTGATAAATCAAGCCTGAATAGAGTTGCACCAGGTCGGCACCTGCCTCGATTTTCGCTTGCGCTGCCGACGCGCTGTCGATGCCGCCCACGCCAATGATCGGCAGGTCAGGCAGTTCGGCACGCAGCAGCCGGATGACCGTATTGGAAGCCTCGAACACCGGTCGGCCCGATAACCCACCGGCTTCCTGCGCCTGGGGGTCCTGCTGAACGGCCTCACGAGACACCGTGGTATTGGTGGCAATCACGCCATCCAGCCCATTGCGAGAAATACTGCCCGCCACCAGCGCCACTTCCTCTGCGTTCATGTCGGGGGCGATCTTCACCAGCAGCGGCACCTTGCGGCCCAGCGCGTTGTCCAGCGCCTGGCTGCGGGCACGAATCGGCCCCAGCAGGGCATCCAACTGCTCGCCGAACTGCAGCGTGCGCAGCCCCGGCGTGTTGGGCGACGAGATATTGACCGCGATATAATCGGCCACCCCATGCACGGCGTCGAGACACAGCAGATAGTCATCCAGCGCCTGCTCCACCGAGGTGGTCAAATTCTTGCCGATGTTGATGCCTACGATACCGCCGTAGTGGCGCTTCTTGACCTGTGCCACCAGGTGCTCGACGCCCTTGTTGTTGAAACCGAAGCGGTTGATGATGGCCCCGTGTTCGGCCAGGCGAAACAGACGCGGCCTGGGGTTGCCCGGCTGCGCTTTCGGCGTGACAGTGCCCACTTCCACGAAACCAAAGCCCAGCTCACCCAGGGCATCCAGGTGATCGGCATTCTTGTCCAGACCGGCTGCCAGGCCGACGCGATTGGCAAAGCGCAGCCCCATCAGCTCGACCGGGTCGCTGACCGGCTCGCCATACAGCCGCTTCACGCCACCGACTCGGTGCAGCGTATCCAGCGCGCCAAGCGCCAGACCGTGGGACGTTTCCGCATCCAGGCGGAACATGAGCGAGCGGGCAAGGGTATACATCAGCGAGACACTCCTGGGCGATGGGCTGTTGGCGAGGCGGCCGCAGTATAACGCACTTGGCCCAGCGAGGCAGAATGAAAAGGCCGCGCCCTGGTGAACCAGGGCGCGGCCTTGAGTGGGCCTTTCGTCAGGCGTCAGGCTTCGCTGTCGCTCTCGGCCAGGTCCACCAGCTCACGGACGGCGACCGCAAACAGGGCAAAACCGCCTTCGCTGCCGCTACGCACCTCTTCGATCAAGCGGCACCAGCGACGATGCAACTCGGCGTGCTGCTCCAGCCACTGAGCCACGCGCTCCTGGGTGTCGCGGCTGCCCGCTTCCAGTTTCAATACGCTGGTGGTCAGCGCCAGCTGCTGGCGATCGATATCGTCACGGAAGGTTTCACGGGCCTGTGCCTGCCAGGCATCGCGCACTTCCAGCTGGGTGACCTGCTGGATCATCCACGGTAGCTCCAGACGGCTGCCAATCTCGTGGAAGACTTCCGCCACCCGCTGGGGCTTCTCGTTGGTCAAGCGGGCAGCCTGAATGATCCCCAGGCTGGCGTACAGGCGCGGTGCCGCAGCCACCGTGGCGGCCAGGGACTCCGGTACCCCGGCTTGCTCCAGCTCGTCACAGCGCGCTTGCCACTCCTGCTGCTCTTCACCGCTGAGCAGCTCACCGATGCTCTCCTGCAGCTGCGCCAGACGCGGTCCGAAGTACTCGATGGTGTCCTGGGTCGACAGCCCCAGATGCTGACGCAGGAACCAGCGGGTGGCACGACGTACCAGGCGCATCAGATCCAGCATCATGGAGTACTGCACCCGGCTGGAGACCTGATTGTCCAGCGCTTCGATTTGCGCCCACAGGTCCGCCAGGTTGAAGGCATCGCGGGCGACCACGTAGGCCCGGGCAATATCGGCCCGGCCGGCGCCGGTGGAGTCCATCAAGCGGCGCACAAAGACGATGCCCATGTGGTCGACCAGGTCGTTGGCGACCTGAGTGGCCACGATCTCACGCTTCAGGCGGTGCTCGTACATCTCGCCCTGGTAGCGCTCGGTGAGCACCGCCGGGAAGAGCCGCTCGAGATGGCGGTGGATGTAGGGGTCGTCGGGCACCTCGGAGTTGATCAAATCACCCTTCAAGGTGCTCTTGGCGTAGGAGATCAGCACCGAGAGTTCCGGCAAGCGCATGCCCTGGTCGCTGCTGGCACGCTCCTTGAGCACCTCGTCGGTGGGCAGGAACTCCAGCTCGCGGTCGATCTGCCCAGCGGCTTCCAGTTCGCTGATGAAGCGGCGATACGGCCCCATGCCCTGATGGGAAAGAATTTCCGACAGGTCCAGCGCCTGGGTCTGGCGATAGTTGTCCAGAATGACCAGGTTGGCCACTTCGTCGGTCATGTCGGCCAGCAGCTGGTTGCGCTGCTTGTCGGTCATGTCGCCACGCTTGACCACTTCGTCGATCAATATCTTGATATTGACCTCATGGTCGGAGCAGTTGACGCCCCCGGCATTGTCGATGAAGTCGGTGTACACCCGCACGCCGTTGGCGGCTGCTTCCATCCGGCCACGCTGGGTGAGACCCAGGTTACCGCCTTCTCCCACGACTCGGCAGTTCAGCTCCTTGCCGTTGATACGCAGCGCATCGTTGGCCTTGTCGCCCACGTCGGCATCGGTTTCATCGGCGCTTTTCACGTAGGTGCCGATACCGCCGTTCCAGATCAGGTCGACCTGGGCCTTGAGCATGGCGCGAATCAGATCATTGGGCGACAGGCGCGCCTCGGTGATTCCGAACACCTGCTGCATTTCCGGGCTGATGGCGATGGATTTGGCACTGCGGCTGAACACCCCGCCCCCTTGAGAGATCAGCTCGGCGCTGTAATCTTCCCAGCTGGAGCGCGGCAGGTCGAACAGCCGTTGACGCTCGGCAAACGCCGCTGCCGCATCAGGGTTGGGGTCGACGAAGATATGCAGGTGGTTGAACGCCCCCACCAGTTGGATCTTGTCCGACAGCAGCATGCCGTTGCCGAACACGTCCCCCGCCATGTCACCGATGCCCACCACGGTAAACAGGTCCTGCTGGGTGTTCACGCCCAGGTTGCGGAAGTGGCGCTTGACCGACTCCCAGGCGCCCCGTGCGGTGATCGCCATTTTCTTGTGGTCGTAGCCGTTGGCGCCGCCCGAGGCGAACGCATCCCCCAGCCAGTGGCCATACTCGACGGAAATGGCGTTGGCGATATCCGAGAACGTTGCGGTGCCCTTGTCGGCAGCCACCACCAGGTAGGTGTCGTCGTCATCGTGGCGCACCACGTTCTTCGGCGGCACGACCTCTCCTGCGACCAGATTATCGGTGACGTCCAGCAGCGCCCGAATAAAGATCTGGTAGCAGGCAATGCCCTCTTTCTGCTGGGTTTCACGGTCGGCATTTTCAGGCATGCGTTTGCACACGAAGCCGCCCTTGGCGCCTACCGGCACGATGACCGCGTTCTTCACCTGCTGCGCCTTGACCAGTCCCAGCACTTCGGTACGGAAATCTTCCAGACGATCCGACCAGCGCAGGCCACCGCGCGCCACCTTGCCACCTCGCAGGTGCACGCCTTCGACACGGGGCGAGCAGACGAAAATCTCGTAGGCCGGACGCGGCTTGGGCATACCGGTCACTTTCGACGGCTCCAGCTTGTAGGCAATGTAATCCTTGAAGCGGCCATCGTCGGTCTTCTGATAATAGTTGGTGCGCAGCGTGGCCTGGATCAGCTCCATGAAACGGCGCAGCAGCTGGTCGTCATTGAGACTGGCAACGCCTTCCAGGTGCTCGTTCAGACGCGCCAGACAGTCGTCGGTCTGGCCGGGCTGCTGTTGGACCGGGTCGAAGCGCAGGCGGAACAGCTCTACCAGCGTCTGGGTGATCACCGGATAGTTGGCCAACGTGGCGGCAATGTAATCCTGGGACATGCCAAAGCGAATCTGCTTCAGGTAACGCGCGTAGCCGCGCAGCATGGCCACTTCCCGCCAGTCCAGACCGGCCCCGACGATCAGGCGATTGAAGGCATCGTTATCGGCCTCGCCGGCCCAGATACGCTTGAACGCTTCGCTGAACGTGTCGCGCATGTCGCCCAGATTGGCGCCCTGACTATGCTCCAGCTCGAAGTCGTGTATCCAGTAGCGCTGCTGAGGCGCGTTGATGTCGTAGGGGCGCTCGCCGATCACCCGCAGGCCGAGATTCTCCATCATCGGCAGCACGTCCGAGAGCGGGATCTGCGATTCGCGATGGAACAGCTTCAGGTTCATGCCCCCTGCCTGCTCTTCCAGCGGACGATACAGGGAGAGCGAAAGGGTGTCGCCATTGTCCAAATTCAGCAGGTGCTGAATGTCGAATACCGCCGTGCGGGCGTTGAAGTCTTCGCGGTAGCTGGCCGAGAAGGCATCGTGGAAGTTATCCAGCAGGTGGTTGGCGCGCTCTTCTCCAAACCCTTCGATCATGGCCGCGTGCAGGTCGTCACGCCAGCTGCGCGACAGCCGTGCCACTTTGCCCTCCAGACGCTTCAGGTCGTACTGGCTGGGCGTGTCGCCATTGAAGCGCAGGATCAGCTGAATACGCGCCAGCACCGATTCGGAGAGGTAAGTGTTGAAATCGCCAAAGTGCGCATCCAGCTCGTCGCACAGCATGTTCTGAATACGCTGGCGCAGGTCGGTCGAGAACACGTCGCGGGGCACGAAGACCAGGCAGGAGTAGAACTTGCCGCTGACATCGGCGCGGATGAACAGGCGTACCTGACGGCGCTCACGGATGTTCAAGATGCCCAGTGAGGTAGTGGCCAGCTCGTCGGTGCCGATCTGGAACAGATCATCCCGCGGGTACACTTCCAGCACCTGCAGCAGCTGCTTGCCATTGTGGCCCTGAGGGTTGAACCCGGCGATGTCGGTCACGGCTTTCAGCTTGCGACGCAGTAGCGGAATGTTGCGCGGCGACTCGTTATAGACGGTCGCGGTGAACAGACCAAAGAAGCGACGCTCGCCGATCACGTTGCCATCATCATCGTAGCGGTCCACGGTGATGTAGTCGGGGTACGTAGGACGATGCACGCGAGAGTGATGGGCGCTCTTGGCAAACGAGAGCAGCTGCGGCACCAGCACGTAGTCATTGTGCTCATCCACCCCCTCTTCGGTGCGAATGCGCTCCCGGTAGCGGGGCTGGTCCAGGCGGAACACGCCCAACACGCTGTTGGGATCACGCTGCAGCTCGCTGCCTTCCAGCAGGTACTCGTCATACCCCAGGAATGTGAAGTTGTCCTTCAACAGCCACTCGAGAAACGCAATCGCTTCTTCGTGGTCGTCGGGGTCGATCTGCGGCGGGCAGTTCTTTTCCAGCTCCTGGATGGCGGAGGTGATCTGCCCGCACATGGCGTCGTAATCACCCACTGCCGTGCGCACGTCGCGCAGCACTTCGTGCAGGTTGCGCTCGATATTGGCCAGGGATTCAGGATCGGTATGACGATCCACCTCGATGACGATCAAGGATTCGCGGGCCTCGGGGGCATGCTCATCCTTGGGCGAGGTCAGTACCTTGAGCTGGTGCTGGCCATCGCGGGCAACCGCAAACACTGCGTTCTGAATGGCATGTACGGTCAATCCGCGCCGATTGAGCTCGATACGTACCGAGTCGACCAGAAACGGCATGTCTTCATGCAGCACGGCCACGAAGGTGTGGTTGGACTGCCAGCCGTGCTCTTCGAAATCGGGGTTGAAGATACGCACTTTAGGGTGTTGACGGTCATGATGCTGGAGAAACTGCCAGATCGAGAGCGTGGCCCCATAGAGGTCGTCAAGACGACGGTCGATCAGGTCCTCGACCGGCACCGTCGCGTAGAAATGGCGCGCGAAGGCTTCGACATCCGCCGCTCGCGCAGGCTCCAGTCGCGCTTCCAGGCGCTCTTGTAGCTGCTTCAAAAGATCCCGCCGACTCTCTTCAATCGCAACGTAATGCATCCATCACCTCGACTGCCTGGGGCCACAACCTGGGCCAAAAAAACGAAGGACAATAGGCCTTTAGGCCACGCTACCAGATAGCTTACGCTACCCTCGTCCAGCACCCTAACCATCTGGCATGTTATTCATGGTGTATGCCGCTTGTGCATCATAAGCACTATTGACAAGCGGCCCATGACACTTGCGTTCAAGCGCTACGCCGTGTCAACAGCACCCCGCACTCACAGTGATGGGTAAACGGAAACTGGTCGAACAACGCAAAACGCTCGATCTGATGGGTTTTGGTGAGCTGCGCCAAATTGTCGGCAAGCGTGACCGGGTTGCATGAAATATAGACGATTTGCGCGTACTCGCTGAGCTGTTCGCAGCTCTGCTCGTCCAACCCGGCTCTGGGCGGGTCGACCAGCACGGTGGAGAAACGGTAATCGTCCAGCCCCATCTCCGCCACTCGCCGTCCGGCTTTTTCGCCTTTCAGCGCCAGCGCAAACTCCTCTGCCGACATGCGCGCCACGTGCGCGTTGTTGATCCCGTTGGCTTCAAGGTTGACATTGGCGCTGGCCACCGAGGTGCGCGAGATTTCCGTGGCCAGCACGCGCCGGAAATTCTCCGCCAGCGCAATGGTGAAGTTGCCATTTCCGCAATAAAGCTCGACCAGGTCTTCCTGCTGACGTCCGGCCGTCACTTCACGGGCCCAGCTCAACATCGTTTGGCAGATATGCGCATTGGGCTGGGTAAAACTGTTTTCGACCTGCTGATAGTGCAGCGTACGACCATCCACCTCCAGGCGCTCCCAGACGTGGTCACGGCTGAGCACCAGGCGCTGTTTGCGCGAACGGCCAATGATCATGATGTCCAGCTCGGCTTCCAGAGCACGCGCCTGCTCTTCCCAGGCGTCGTCCAGCGGACGATGGTAAATCAGCGTGACCAGCGCTTCTCCCGACAGCGTGGTCAGAAACTCCACCTGAAACAGCCGGCGGCGCAGCACATCGCTGGCCAGAAAGGCATCCCGCAACTGCGGCATCAGCTCGTTGATGCGTTCGCTGGCCACGGCAAACTGGTCCAGACGAATGACCCGCTTCTGTTTGGGGTTGTCAGAGTCGACCTCGAACATGGCATAGAACAGATCATCGTCTTCATGCCAGATACGAAACTCGCAGCGCTGCCGATAATGGCTGGCGGGCGAGGGATACACTTCGAGCCCAGGCGGCGCAAAGTCCGCGAACATCTGTTCCACGTAGGCTTGTTTGTCAGCCAGCTGTTCGGCGTAGCGTGCCGGATCGACGGTAGGGATGGCCAAGGTGGCTCCTATTGACTGGAAAATTGAACTTAGCGGCAGCGGCTCACCGTTAATCAGCGTCGGGCAGCGCGAGCAGCTGGGGGGCACTGAAACCGTACCGCGCCATGCCATCGGCCAGGGCAGCAGCGGGCGCCGTGGTAAAACAACGGCCATCCGGCACGCTGCTGATCAGCGTGGCGGCTACCTGTCCAACGCGCCGCGCGATGGCGTCTCCAGAGTCCACCCAGGCCAGCGGTACGGGGGAGAGTGACACCAGCAGCGGCTGCAGCAACGGAAAGTGCGTGCACCCCAATACCACGGTATCCAGGGCAGGGGTCGCCTGGGTCGCCTCCCAAAGCGGGGCTAACGCCTGCTGAATATGAGCGGCGTTCAGCGGCTTTCCCGCCAACCAGGCTTCGGCTTCCACTACCAGCGGGTCTGCTGCCAGCCGCGTGACGCGGCAGTCGCTGGCGAAGCTTTCGATCAATCCTTGGGTGTAGGGGCGGTTGACCGTGGCCGAGGTAGCCAGCAGGCCAATATGGCGCGTCGTGCTGAGCTGCGCGGCGGGCTTGATGGCGGGCACCGTACCAATCACCGGCACCGACAGCGCCTGACGCAGCGCTTCCAGCGCCAGCGTGCTGGCCGTGTTACACGCCACCACCAGCACGCTGGCCTGGCAGGCGGCCACGGCGGCCTGGCAAACGTCCACGATACGCTTGGCCAGTACCACGTCATCGCGCAGACCGTAAGGAAGCCAGGCATTATCGCAGGCGTAACACAGCGAGGCGTGGGGGTAGTGCTGACGCAGCGACTGAGCCACGGAGAGCCCACCCACCCCCGAGTCGAATACCAGTACGGGGCCGGGCATCAGTGGTTACCCAGCCGATCAATCGATATTGGGGATACGTTGCCCACCCTGCGCTGCCCTCTTTGCATGAACGTTTGCATAGATATTGATCAAAACGGGGCGCTAGTTTAACACGCCCCGTCCAGCGCTGAAGGGGGAGACCGCGGGAATTACAGCGAGGGCACCTCGGCACCGCGCAACTCGGCGTAAAGCTCAGGATAGGCCAGCTGTAAACGCTCGAGTTCTTTCTCCGCACCTTCCGGCAGCGCCTGGCGCAGCTCTTCCAGCTCCTCGGACGTGAAGTGCTGGTCGATCAGGGGGAATAGCCCTTCCCGCTCGTGGCGCAGATAGGCGCGGTGCGCTTCCAGATACGACTTCAGGTCGTCCGCGAAACGGTCCATGGGTAGAATGTTGTCCATGAGAATCATATCGATATCATGGGACAGGCGCATCAAGCGAGGCTTTAGCTCACGGTAGTCATCGGCCATTTGGGTCATCAGCGGCTGATGCTCCGTCGCTTGCGCTTGCAGCCGCTCGACGCAGATTCGTTCGAGAGGCGCGGCAAAACCATCCATGTAAGACAAGATGTAGTCGACCACTTCACGCATTAGTTGAAAGTCAGGCCGCTCTCCTTCGGCCAGCGTTTTATGCTTGAGTTGAAGCACATGCAGCATGCGCGCCATATTGGCATGATCCAGACGCAGTTGGTTTAACATCTTGCCGTCTCCTTTGATAAGTATCGTACCCCGTGCTTCCCCTACCGAAACCAGGGTACGCGACCATGATCAGGGTTCTACTACACTAGCGTTAATCCTTGTCTTGCGCCTGGGGGGTTGGCCAACCAATGCAGAACTTCCCAGTTACGCCCAAAGGTAGCCTGACGTAGCGCTATTTACCACAGACACTTGTTAAGCATTGAATGTTCAACGTAACGATTTACAACGGAAGTTGCCATGGATCTTTTTGATACTCAATCCACCGAAGAGGCGCCGCTTGCCTATCGCATGCGCCCTCTAACCCTCAACGAATACGTTGGCCAGCAGGCGCTGGTGGGGCCAGACAAGCCGCTGCGCCGCATGGCCGAATCAGGTGTCGTTCGCTCGATGATTCTCTGGGGCCCCCCCGGCGTGGGCAAGACCACCCTGGCCGAACTGCTGGCTCGCGCCTCCGAAACGCACCTGGAGCATTTGAGTGCCGTGATGGCCGGGGTCAAGGAAATTCGGCTGGTGGTCGAGGGCGCCCGCCAGCGTCAGACACCCACGTTGCTGTTTCTGGATGAGATTCATCGGCTCAACAAGAGCCAGCAGGACGCGCTGTTGCCCCACGTGGAGTCAGGGCTGCTGACCCTGATCGGCGCGACCACGGAAAACCCCTCCTTCGAGGTGAATTCGGCGCTGCTTTCCCGCGCTCGGGTCTACGTGCTCAAGTCGCTCTCTCAGCAAGAGCTGATACAGGTGATGCAGCAGGCCCTCGACAGCGACAGCCGAGGGCTCGGCAAACGGCGCATTCAGGTGGAACCGGGGGTGCTGGAAGCGCTGGCCCACGCCAGCGCTGGCGATGCCCGGCGGGCCTTGGGGCTGCTGGAGACGGCCTGCGACTTCACCGACGCCGTCGCAGGCCGGGAAGTGCTGCGTAAGGCGGTACTGGCCGACGTGGTGGGCCACCAGGCTAGCGCCTTCGACAAACAGGGGGATGCCTACTACGACCTGCTGTCGGCCATTCACAAGTCGGTTCGCTCATCGCGCCCGGATGCCGCCCTGCTGTACATGGCGCGCTTTCTTCAGGGAGGCGGCGATCCGCTGGATATCGTGCGCCGTTTGACGGCCATTGCCTCGGAAGATGTGGGCAATGCCGACCCACGGGCACTGCCACTGGTGATCGCCGCCTGGGATGCCTACCTGCGGCTGGGTGATTACGAAGGCCAACGCGCCATTGCCCATGCCGCCATTCACCTGGCAGTGGCACCCAAGAGCAACCGGGTCGACCAGGCCTGGAAAAGTGCTCGACAGTTCGTGGCACAGCAGCCTCAGCTGGAAGTCCCCAGCTACCTGCGTAACGCCCCAACCAAACTCATGGAGCAATTGGGGCATGGGCAAGGTTACCGCTACGCCCATAATGAGCCCCACGGCTACCCGGCAGGCAGCGCACACGATTGCTGGCCAGACGAAGTACCAGCAGCCCGCTTTTACGAACCCAGTGAGCTGGGTCAGGAGAAACGCTTTGCCGAGATCATGGCCTGGCGAGCACAGCAGGACCAACAAGCAGATCAGGCACCCGAAAGTGCCTGATCAAGAGGTGCTAATACAGAGATGCCAAGCGGAAAGAGCGTTTTAAACAGCAAGCACGCTGCCTACCACTCTTCACGGATGACGTCGGTGCCGTCCGGGATGTCGAAGTCGAACAGGCTGCGGTCGATGCTGCCATTGCGGGTGATATCGCTGAAGGTAATCGAAGTACGCTGCCCGGTGCTGTCCATCATCCACAGCTCGGTCAGGGTTTGCTGGTCGAACACCATGCTGAGCTCTTCGAACAGCGTATCGGCAGAGGTGGGAATCAGCGTAAAGACGTCATCGCCATCCTGCTGCTCGTAGAACACGTCGTAGCTGGCCGTCAGCTCGGTGGCACTTCCGGAAAGCAGTAGC
Source organism: Halomonas sp. 141 (assembly GCF_002810305.1). NCBI lineage: Bacteria > Pseudomonadati > Pseudomonadota > Gammaproteobacteria > Oceanospirillales > Halomonadaceae > Halomonas > Halomonas sp. 141. The sequence goes on along the minus strand of NZ_PINZ01000008.1, from coordinate 88,601 downwards.
GCCGGCGTGTGCGTGACACGGTCATCCATGGCCTGAACGGTGACCTGCTCCAGGTCCGGGTCGTACAGGTAAACGTCTTCCCCATCGGACACGACGGTTTGCGAATAAGGAGCGTCGACTTCCCAGCGCAGCAAGCCAGGACGTGACAGCCACATTTCGCCATGAGCACTTTGCAGGCGCTGGCCGCTGCCATCGAGAATCCGCTGCTCGAAGCTGGCATGGTAGTTCTCGAGAGGGTCGAGACGCTCGGTGAGGCGTTCGGCCGCTTCGTTGGCCCAGGCCATGGGTGCGGCAAAGGTAAGCCCCAGTGCGCTAGCAGCCAATGCCAATGCAGGCGAGCGACGTTGAGTAGGTTCGCGCATAGTGATTCTCCCTAGGCAGTCATTGCCAAAAGCGGATGAGGCACGGAGCAAGCGCTGCTCCTGATGCCATTCAGACGCGAAAAACGCCGCAGGGTTGCACCTGCGGCGCGACTTTCACGCTTGTTGCATGATTGACGAATACCGATGGCTCAATGGCCCACCGGCGGCGGCGCCAGCACCTCGCGGGAACCGTTGCCCCCCATGGAGGAGACCACGCCTGCCCCTTCCATGGCTTCCACCAGGCGTGCCGCGCGGTTGTAGCCAATCTTGAAACGGCGCTGAACCGCCGAGATGGACGCCTTGCGCGTTTCCGTGACGAACTGGACCGCCTCATCGTACAGCGCATCCTGCTCGGCATCGTCACCCTCTACGCCTTCGGCTTCGAGGCCCGTCAGCGCATCGGCTGAAACACCGCCCGAGAGAATCTCGTCGATGTACTCCGGCTCACCGCGGCGCTTCCAGTCATCGACGACCCGGTGCACTTCATCATCATCCACGAACGCGCCATGGACCCGGTTGGGCGGGCCCGACCCGGCCGGCAGGTAGAGCATATCGCCATGCCCCAGCAGGCTCTCTGCACCGCCCTGGTCGAGAATGGTGCGCGAGTCGATCCGTGACGATACCTGGAACGCCATCCGTGAGGGAATATTGGCCTTGATCAAGCCCGTCACCACATCCACCGAGGGGCGCTGGGTGGCCAGAATCAGGTGGATACCGGCCGCCCGTGCTTTCTGGGCCAGCCGGGCAATCAGCTCCTCCACCTTCTTGCCCACGATCATGAACATGTCGGCGAATTCGTCGATGACCACCACGATATAGGGCAGTTTTTCCAGTATCGGGGGCGTCTGGTGCATCTCCCAGGGCTCTGGCTCCCACAGGGGGTCCGCCACCTGGGCACCGGCGCGGGCGGCCTCCTCCAGCCGACCATTGAAGCCCGCAATGTTGCGCACCCCCATGGCAGCCATCAGCTTGTAACGACGCTCCATTTCCGCCACGCACCAGCGCAGGCTGTTGGCGGCCTCTTTCATGTCCGTCACCACGGGGGCCAGCAGATGCGGTATGCCATCGTATACCGACAGCTCCAGCATCTTGGGGTCGACCATGATCAGCTTCAGCTCGTCAGGCTTGGCCTTCAGCAGCATCGAGATCAGCATTGCATTGACCCCGACCGACTTACCCGACCCCGTGGTACCGGCCACCAGCAGATGCGGCATCTTGCCCAGATTGGCGACCACGGGCCCGCCACCGATGTCCTGGCCAAGGGCCATGGTCAGCGGTGAGCTCTCCTGCTGGTAGCGGTCGGAGTCGATCACTTCGCGCAATCGAATCATGGCCCGATGAGGGTTGGGTATTTCGATACCGACCGTAGGACGACCCGGGATGACCTCGACCACGCGCACGCTTTTCACCATCAGCGAGCGTGCCAGATCCTTGGCCAGGTTACTGATCTTGGAAACCTTCACACCAGCGGCGGGCTTGATTTCGAAACGCGTGATGACAGGCCCGGGCCAAGTGTCCACCACTTCTGCCTTGACCCCGTATTCACGCAGCCGGACTTCCAGCAGCTCGGCCATGTCCGCCAGCTGCTCGTCTGTGTAGTTGGGCTGATGGGGCTCGGGCGGGGTCAGCAGTTGCAGGCTGGGCACCTCCCCCTCGGGCTCATCTTGGGTCTCGAAACTGGGTCGCTGACTCTGCAGATGCTCGACGGTCCACAGCGTAGGGCCATTATCGGGCTCTGCATCCGGCGGCGTATCTGCCGCCAGGGTTGGCTCATGGCGTGGCCCTGTGGCTATCGGCGCCGGGCTGACGGGCAGCTCTTCGTCATCCTCGTCCCATACCGGCTCGGGCACGACTTCGGGCACCCGCTCGCGGCGTGGCTCCGCCGCCAGGGGCACCGGGGCCGATTCAACCGATGTCGAAGCAGCCACCTGTTCGGGAACGACGGCCAGAGGCGCCTCTTGACGTGTCTCATCGTCCGGGTCGCGGGCGCTCAGCGACGTGGGCGCGGCCATCGCGGCATCGTCTTCTCGGGAAGCTCTCAGCGGCGTCCCTTCAGAAACGGGTTCATCGACCACTGGTTTATCGATCACCGGTTCATCGACTGTCGGCTCGTCAACCTCTGAGCCGGGTGCTGCCGGTTGCGCCTGTGGCGGCTCGGGCACTCGTTCTGCCTTGAGAGCGGGCTCCTGGGCAGGTTCCGGCTCGGCAGTCGGCGTCACCTGGGGCTGTGCGGCCCAAATGCGCGGTTCCGCCAAGGGCGCTGGGGTGTCGGTTTCTTCCGGCTCTGCCAGAGTAAAGCTCGGCTCTCGCGGCACCTTGACGGGCTCGACAAAGGGCGTTGACTGCTGAGCGGACGCTGTCGGCTGCGGCGCGGCAGACGGCTTCTCCGTGGCGGAAAACGACATCACTGGTTCACGAGGCGGCTCGACCAGCTCCTTGACGAGCTGCCTAGCAGGCACTGCGGCCTCGGGAGCGGCCTCTTCCTGCACGGGCGCAGCAGGCGCCTGGGAAGCAGGCTCGGGGCTCGGTGCCGATGAGGCGCTCGACGGTGCAGCATGGCGCTCGCTCAGCACGGCCGCTGCTTCCCAAGGAATGGAGGTATCGCTATCGGGAGCCGTTGCCGTAAAACTGGGTTCGCGGCGCTCACGACGCGGAGCAGGTGAGCGCTCGCTTACTTCGTCATCGCCACGGCGGGCTGAAATGGGTGCACTGCTGCCCTGTGGTTCAGGCGTGGCATAGAAGGCATCGTCTGGGTCGGGTTCTGGGTCGGTACTGGTATCGCTAGGCTCGACCCAGGAGCGCTGTTTCACTTTGCTGGCCGCGGCTTTTCCTGCCGCGCGAACGGCAGCACGCTCGGCACGCTTTTCGCGGCTTTTGGCACGACGCACACCGAACCAGCCACCCACTCGGCAGAGCCTGCGCCCTACCTCATCGGCCACTTGCAGCCAGGAAGTACCGCTGAACAGCGGAAAACCAATCAGAATCAACGCCGCAGCAATCAAGCCCACGCCACCGCTGCCCACCAGCAGTTTCAGCGTACCCACCAGCCCTTCTCCCAGAATGCCACCAGAGGCGTAGGGCAAAATGCTGTTCGGGTGATAAAAATGCAGTGCGCCCAGCGTGGTGGTGCCAAACATCAGCAACACGAGGCCACCCGCGCGCACGGCAATGGCCACCGGATCCAGCTCGAAACGCACTTGGCGCGAGCGCATCAACCACCAGGCCGAATAACCGAACATGCCTGGCCACCACAGAGCGCTGGCCCCCAACAGTGAATAGAGCACGTCGGCCAGCCAGGCGCCGACCGGGCCCATCCAGTTACGTACCTGCGTCTCAGGCCCCTGGTAAGACCAGCCCGGATCTGCCGGGTGATAGCTAAACAGTGATAACAGCAAGAAGACGCAGACGGCCAACATCACCACCACGACGCCTTCACGGGCCGAGCCCTGCAGGCGCAGGCCGAACCGGTGCGCCTTGTCCTTTGCCGCCGTGACACGCGTCGATGAACGAGATGGTGACTGGCGCGCGTTACGCTGCGTTCGCTTGTCTACCGCCTTATTTACTTTCAAGCGATTCTCCCTTTACACCACATTGGTGTCTTTAATCCACTTGCGAGTTTGCATCATACCGAGCATCCTTCCGCCGTCACAGCGCTTCTAATCAAGCTACTCGTCACAGGAGCAAGCGATGCTACCCTGGCTCTCCTCGCCAACCCCCTTTTTCCCGTCGACCGAGCAGGCATTGGCGTCACCCAACGGCCTGCTGGCTGCCGGTGGAGAGCTTACACCAGCGTGGCTGGTCGAGGCTTACCGAAAGGGTATTTTTCCCTGGTACAGCGATGACGACCCCATTTTGTGGTGGAGCCCGGACCCACGCATGGTGCTGTTGCCTGCACAGTTTAAGCTACGTCGCAGCTTAGCTAAACGCCTGCGCCATGGTGGCTTCAGTGTGACGCGGGATCAACACTTTTTAGCCGTGCTGGATGCCTGCGCGGCGCCGCGCCGGGGCGAACCCGGCACCTGGATCAACGCCGAGATGCGCCACGCGTATCACACCCTGCATACTCTGGGCATCGCCCATAGCATCGAGGTACATCAGGACGGGCACTTGGTGGGTGGCCTGTATGGCCTGGCCATGGGGCCGGTGTTCTTCGGCGAATCCATGTTCTCGCGCGTGCCCGATGGCTCCAAGATCGCTCTCGCCCACCTGGCATATGCCATGCAGTCCCATGGCGGCCAGCTGATCGATTGCCAGATGCACACCCCCCACTTGGCCAGCCTGGGCGCAACAACAGTCGCTCGCCGCACGTTCATCAACTATCTTGAACAGTGGTTACCGGAAAAAACATTCTGCTTACCCTCAACCCCTGATCAGACGCCTGTCGTGCCCGCCTCGCCCTGGCTTGATGCGCTGCCGAATGCCATCGAGGCGAGATGATGGCGTCACTGTCCACTCAAGGAGGCAAGCCGTGAGTAGTAACGCTCCTCGCCGCCCCGTGCGGGATCTGCGCTTCTTCCTGACCGTTCCTCATGCTTGCAGCTACCTTCCCGACAAGGAAGCGACCACGCTGTTTCTCGACCCACAGGAGTCGCCTGTACCCGGGGTATACGACTCGCTATCTCTGCTAGGGTTTCGTCGCAGCGGGCGACACTTGTACCGCCCACACTGCGAAGGCTGCAATGCATGTCGTTCGGTGCGCATTCCCGTCAACGGCTTCAAGCCCAACCGCACCCAGCGCAAGGTTTGGCAACGTAATACTGATATCACGGTGCGCGCCATGCCCGCCCACTTCGACCCCGGCCACTACGCGCTGTACGCCGATTACATTCGGTTGCGCCATGCCGACGGCGACATGTACCCGCCCAGTCGTGACCAGTACCGTACTTTCCTGACGCTGCAGGAGCCCTACGCCCATCTGATGGAGCTGCGCCTCGAGGATGAGCTGGTGGCCGTGGCCGCGTTCGATCAGCTGGAACACGGCTTGTCGGCCATTTATACGTTTTTCAAAGTGGACGACGCGCTGGAGAAACGCTCGCTGGGCACCTACGCCATCCTGCAGCTCATCGCGCTTTGTGAAAGCAGACAGTTGCCGCACCTTTACCTGGGCTACTGGATCGAGGAGTGCCGCAAAATGCGCTACAAGCAGGCATTCTCACCCATCGAGGTGCTGGACGGGCGTCATTGGCGGCCTTTAATTCGCTAAACAGGCCAGCTTTTTTGCCTTGACGCCAGGCTTACGGCACAATATAGCGCTGTTCCTGAGCGCCTCGGCGTTTGCCGATGCGCGATGAGTGAATTTCTGACCAACCACGACGTAAAAAAGTGAGGATCTGCCTAATATGGCACGCGAAGATCATATTGAAATGGAAGGCGTTATTGTCGATACCCTTCCCAACACCATGTTCCGTGTAGAGCTGGAAAACGGCCATGTGGTCACTGCCCACATCTCTGGCAAGATGCGTAAAAACTACATCCGCATCCTGACCGGCGACAAGGTCAAGGTCGAACTGACGCCCTACGACCTCTCCAAAGGCCGCATCGTTTATCGCTCGCGCTAATCGCCTGCAGGCAACGCAGTTTCTTGCCTGCGCTTTACCCCCCTGCCTTTCTCTGCAGGCTGTACCGCACTTGCCGTACTGCCACGGTAGCGCCGTATAGTGCCGTACTGCATCGCGCTTTACCGTAATGTGCCGCTCGCTAAAAACGACAACGCCCCGTCGAAGACAGGGCGCTGCGTGTCGTAGGAACCGCGCCCGTCAGGGCGCGTCCGCCATCTCCGTCTCGGTGGAGAGATGCAGTTCCCCCTCCTCCAGACTGACATGTACGATGCCTCCCTGCTCGGCCAACTCGCCAAACAGGATCATCTCGGCCAACGGCTTCTTGAGCTTCTCCTGAATCAAGCGAGCCATCGGACGGGCACCCATGTCCGGGTCATAGCCTTTCTCTGCCAGCCAGTCGCGGGCGATATCGTCCACGTCCAGCTGCACACGCTTCTCGTCCAACTGCGCCTGTAGCTCGATCAGGAACTTGTCGACGACGTTGCGTACCACCGAGGTCGGCAAAGCATGGAACTGAATGATGCCGTCCAGGCGGTTGCGGAACTCGGGTGAGAAAGTACGGCGGATGACCTCCATGGCATCGGTGGAGTGATCCTGACTCTGGAAGCCAATGGAGCGCCGTGACGCCTGCTCGGCCCCTGCGTTGGACGTCATGATCAGGATGACATGGCGGAAATCGGCTTCGCGCCCGTTGTTGTCGGTGAGGCGACCGTGATCCATGACCTGCAGCAGCAGGTTGAAGACTTCAGGATGCGCCTTTTCGATCTCATCGAGCAACAGCACGCAGTGCGGCTGTTTGGTGACGGCCTCGGTCAACAAGCCACCTTGGTCATATCCCACGTAGCCGGGAGGTGCGCCAATCAGACGCGACACCGTATGACGCTCCATGTACTCGGACATGTCGAAGCGTACCAGCTCGATCCCCATGATGTGCGCCAGCTGCTTGGCCACTTCCGTCTTGCCCACGCCGGTCGGGCCAGCGAACAGGAAGCTGCCCACCGGTTTGTCAGGAGATTTCAGCCCGGCCCGCGACAGCTTGATGGCGGCCGACAGCGTATCGATGGCTTCGTCCTGGCCGAATACCAGCATTTTCAGGTCGCGATCCAACTTCTCGAGCAGTTTACGATCCGAACTCGACACGCTCTTGGGCGGTATGCGGGCAATTGACGCCACCACGGCTTCGACCTGCTCCACATCGATGGTTTTGGCACGCACTTCCGGCGGCAGCATGCGCTGGTGCGCACCAGCCTCGTCGATGACATCGATGGCCTTGTCGGGCAGATGACGATCATTGATGTAGCGATCCGCCAGACGAGCGGCACTCTCCAGCGCACCGTCGGTGTACTTCAGCTCATGATGCTCTTCGAAGCGCGAACGCAGCCCCTTGAGAATCTTGATGGTATCTTCCACCGAGGGCGCCAGCACATCGACCTTCTGGAAGCGACGCGCCAGGGCACGGTCTTTTTCGAAGATGCCGCGGAACTCCTGGAAGGTGGTCGAACCGATGCAGCGCAGTTCGCCCGACGAGAGCAGCGGCTTCAACAGGTTGGAGGCATCCATGACGCCACCGGACGCTGCTCCTGCGCCGATCACCGTGTGAATCTCATCAATGAACAGAATGGCATTCGGCTGCTTGCGCAGCTCGCCCAGCAGGCTCTTCAAGCGTTTTTCGAAATCGCCGCGGTATTTGGTACCCGCCAGCAGCGCGCCCATGTCGAGGGAGTAGACGACGGCATCGGCAATCACGTCCGGCACGTCTTCTTCGACGATACGCTTGGCCAGCCCTTCGGCAATGGCCGTCTTGCCCACGCCCGCCTCACCCACCAGCAGCGGGTTGTTCTTGCGACGCCGGGCCAGAATCTGCACGACGCGCTCGAGCTCGTGGTCACGACCGATCAGCGGATCGATCTTGCCCTGGCGCGCCTGCTCGTTGAGGTTGGTGGCATAGCCGGTCAGCGGATGGGCCGCCCCTTCGGCACTGCCCTCCTCGGCATCATCGCTCTCTTGTGAAGAAGGTGATGGCGATGGACCGTGACCCGACACTTTGGAAATGCCGTGGGCGATGTAGTTGACGGCATCCACTCGAGCAACGCTCTGCTGCTTGAGGAAGTAGACCGCCTGGCTCTCCTGCTCGGAGAAGATCGCCACCAGCACGTTGGCGCCGCTCACTTCGCTCTTGCCCGAGGATTGGACGTGGAATACGGCACGCTGCAGCACACGCTGGAAGCCTAGCGTAGGCTGCGTTTCGCGGTCGCCCTGCCCTTCCGGGATCAGCGGCGTGGTCGAGTTGATAAAATCCTGCAGATCGGACCGCAGCTTGTCGAGGTTTGCCCCGCACGCCTTCAGCACATCGACCGCGGAGGCATTGTCCAGCAGTGCCAGGAGCAGATGTTCGACGGTCATGAATTCGTGGCGCTTCGAGCGAGCCACGGTGAAGGCCGTGTTCAGGGTCAGTTCAAGTTCTTTGCTCAGCATGGCAGTCCCCTTTTCGCTACTACCTAGGGCATGTCGCCACCTAGGGCTTGCGTCGGATCAGTTTAATCGACCGGCACTTTCAACATCGGGTACAAATGGCGTGGTTGCAAGCCCCAAGGCTACTTTTTTTCAACGCTGCATGCGGTGCAGCATGATCAATCCGCAGCCTCGATGTCGCTCATCAGCGGGTGCTCGCACTCACGGGCATACTCATTCACCTGATAACTCTTCGTTTCTGCAATGTCGCGGGTAAAAATGCCGCAGGTCGCCTTCCCCTGGGTATGCACCGCCAACATTACCTGTACGGCTTTCTCGTTATCCATATTGAAAAAGCCCTGCAATATTTCGACGACGAATTCCATCGGCGTGTAGTCGTCGTTATGCAGCACCACCTTGTACAGAGGCGGCTGGGCCAACGCAGGCTCGGCGGGCTGTACGGCCAGATCATCTTCGTACTCGGGCATACCGGGACGCGTCATGCCTGCATGCAGAGTCGCTGTCACGTCCAGACGTTGTGTATTAGGCATAAGTCACATGCATCATCTTCTTGCTGCTGACAGTCAGGGCCTTGGGTCACTTCAAGGACAAAGCATTTACAGTCCAGGCTTCTACAGACTGTACACCCATGTATAAGACGCCTGCCATCAACAAGGGTTCATGAAAGGTAAAAAATTATCACACAGCAGAGAATAAAAAACCCTCGCCCGCAAGGCGGGCGAGGGGTCGATCAGCCGTTGAAGCGCGACGGCTCAGCGCATGATCAGCCCTTGGCCACCATGGCCAGCGCGTCGTTGAGAGTCTTGCTCGGACGCATGGCCTGGCTGGCCAGCTCACCGTTGGGGTGGAAGTATCCCTGGATATCCACCGGCTGCCCCTGCACGCTGTTCAGCTCATCGACGATGGCGCTCTCGTTGGCTTGCAGCGTCTCGGCCAGACGGCCAAACAGGGATTTCAGTTCGGCGTCCTGATCCTGAGCGGCCAGCGCTTCTGCCCAGTACATTGCCAGGTAGAAGTGGCTGCCACGGTTATCCAGCTCGCCCACTTTACGCGATGGCGACTTGTTGCTGTCAAGGAACTTGCCGTTGGCCTCGTCCAGCGCCTTGGCCAGCAGAGACGCACGGGCGTTGCCGAAGGTGCTGCCCAGGTGCTCCAGCGAGGCAGCCAGCGCCAGGAACTCGCCCAGCGAGTCCCAACGCAGGTGGTTCTCTTCCAGGAACTGCTGAACGTGCTTCGGTGCAGAGCCGCCCGCGCCGGTCTCGAACAGACCGCCGCCGTTCATCAGCGGCACGATAGAGAGCATCTTGGCGCTGGTACCCAGCTCCATGATCGGGAACAGGTCGGTGAGGTAGTCGCGCAGCACGTTACCGGTGACGGAGATGGTGTCTTCGCCCTTGCGGATACGCTCCAGGGAAACCTTCATGGCATCGACCGGCGCCAGGATACGGATATCCAGACCCGCCGTGTCGTGCTCTTTCAGGTAGGCCTCGACCTTCTTGATCAGCTGCGCATCGTGAGCGCGGTTGGCGTCCAGCCAGAACAGTGCCGGAGCACCGCTGGCGCGGGCACGGGTAACGGCCAGCTTGACCCAGTCCTGAATCGGCGCGTCCTTGGTCTGGCACATGCGCCAGATATCACCGGCTTCCACGCTGTGGCTGAACAGCGTCTGGCCTGCGTCGTCGGTCACTACCACGGTGCCATCAGCAGGCATCTGGAAGGTCTTGTCGTGGGAGCCGTACTCTTCGGCTTTCTGGGCCATCAGACCCACGTTGGGCACGCTACCCATGGTGGTGGGGTCGAAGGCGCCGTGCTGCTTGCAGTCCTCGATCACCGCCTGGTAGATGGTGGCGTAGCAGCGGTCCGGGATGACTGCCTTGGCATCCTGCAGCTCGTCGTTGGCATTCCACATCTTGCCGGAATCGCGGATCATCGCTGGCATGGAAGCATCGATGATGACGTCGCTGGGCACGTGCAGGTTAGTGATGCCTTTATGGGAGTTGACCATGGCCATGGCCGGACGCTGCTGGTAGAGCGCATCCACGTCGGCCTTGATGGCCTCCTGCTGGTCGCTGGGCAGCTTCTCGATGGCGCTGTACAGGTCACCGATACCGCTGTTCGGGTTGAAACCTGCGCTCTTCAGCGCTTCGGCATGCTTCTCCAGCACGTCCTTGTAGAACTCTTCGACCACGATGCCGAACATGATCGGGTCGGACACCTTCATCATGGTGGCCTTCAGGTGCAGCGAGAACAGCACACCGCTCTGCTGAGCATCGCTGATCTGGCTGGCGATGAAGCTGCGCAGACGGCGGCTGCTCATGCTGGCAGCGTCGATGACTTCGCCTGCTTTTACCGCCAGCCCCTCTTTCAGCACGACGCTGCCGCCATCCTTCTGCTGCAGCTCGATCTTCAGCGTGCCCGCTTTTTCCATGACCGCCGACTGTTCGCTGCCGTAGAAATCGCCTTCGCTCATGTGAGCGACGTGGGATTTGGAGTCGGCGCTCCAGGCACCCATGCGATGCGGGTACTTGCGGGCGTAGTTCTTGACCGACTTCGGCGCACGGCGGTCAGAGTTGCCTTCACGCAGCACCGGGTTGACGGCGCTGCCCTTGGCCTTGTCGTAACGCGCCTTGATGGAGGCTTCTTCGTCGTTTTTGGGCTCTTCAGGATACTCGGGCAGCGGGTAGCCCTGGCTCTGCAGCTCTTTGATAGTCGCTTTCAGCTGCGGGCCAGACGCACTGATGTTGGGCAGCTTGATGATGTTGGCTTCCGGCGTGGTGGCCAGCTGGCCCAGCTCTGCCAGGTCATCGCTGACCCGCTGTTCGTCGCTCAACACGTCCGGGAACTGCGCCAGCACACGCGCTGCCAGAGAGATATCACGGGTTTCTACTTCGACACCGGCCGAGTCGGTGAAGGCATCAATAATCGGTAACAAGGAGTAGGTAGCGAGCGCAGGAGCTTCATCGGTGAGCGTATAAATGATCTTCGGCGTTTTAGACATTTTGCGTTAACCTCTTCTTTTCAGTCGCTGTGATTATAAAAAACCCTGAGCTACGCGGCTCATACAACGAATAGCCTTGCCGCGAAGCGGGTGGAGCATCCTGTATGCGCTGCCCCTTATGGTCACTCGGTGGTAAAACGACGCCGGTACATCTCAAACGGCTGCGCCGGAGTATACCAGCGCTGCACGGTAATCGCATGAGCGATTGTCGACAAATCAACTGACCCGCTATTCGAGCCCATGAGCACGCTATATTTACTGCACAAGCCCTACCGAATGCTTTCCCAATTTACCGACCGGGAAGGCCGCGCCACCCTGGCCGACGTGATCAGCGTGCCCGGGGTCTACGCTGCAGGTCGGCTGGATTACGACTCCGAAGGCCTGCTGCTGCTCAGCGATGATGGTGCCTTGATTCACCGCATTGCCCACCCTCGCCACAAGCAGCCCAAGACCTACTGGGTACAGCTGGAAGGCCAGCTCACCGACGACGCCCTTCACGGGTTGCGCTCCGGGCTGATGCTCAAGGATGGCCCGACGCTACCCGCCAAGGCGCGGCGCATGGCGCCTCCCGACCTGCCAGAGCGAACCCCCGCCGTCGACCCCAAACGGCACCCGGTGACCAGCTGGCTGGAGCTGACCATCAGCGAAGGCCGCAACCGCCAGGTGCGCCGCATGACGGCGGAGGTAGGCTTCCCTACCCTGCGCCTGATACGCGCGGCCATTGGGCCCTGGCGGCTGGAGGGGCTGGCGCCCGGCGAGTGGCGCAAGGAAACCCTCCACGCGCCGCGCCAGGCACCGGCGAAAACGGCGCGCACCCACCCAACTCGGAGAAAGCCGCGATGAGCCGCCCGATCATTCGCAGCACGGTGGCCTGCGTGATTCGCGAAGGGGAGCGCTTCCTGATGGTCGAAGAGGACAAGGGTAGCCCACTGACGCTGTTCAACCAGCCCGCGGGCCATATCGAACTGGGTGAAGGCCCGAAGGCCGCCCTGCTTCGCGAAGTTCGGGAAGAGACCGCCTGGCACGTTTCACTCACAAGCTACCTGGGCCTCTACGTGCTGCATACCGAACAGGGCGATACCTTTCACAGCCACGGCTTCGTGGCCACGCCGCTCCGCTCGCTCGGCACACCGCTGGATAACGACATCCTGGCCACCCACTGGTTGACCCGCGCCGAGATCGCCGCGCTGGCCAGCGAGCGTCGGCTGCGCAGCCCGCTGGTGCTGCAGCGTATCGACGATGCCCTGGCAGGTCGCCACTACCCGCTGGACGTGATCCACGAGTGAAGCACTCGAAGCATCCGGCTCCCATCGTGTATAATCGCCGCCCACTTGCATACCACTTCAACAGAGGATGCCCATGACATCCATCCATGGCACCGCTACCCAGGCCACCTCCGACACCGCCGCTCACGCCACTGGCAAGGTCATCGTGGGCATGTCGGGAGGCGTCGATTCATCCGTCTCGGCTCTGCTGCTGCTACAGCAAGGGTACGAAGTCGAAGGCCTGTTCATGAAGAACTGGGATGAAGACGACGGCACCGAATACTGCACTGCCAAGGAAGACCTGGCCGACGCAGAAGCGGTCTGTGCCAAGCTGGGCATCAAACTGCATACGGCCAACTTCGCCGCCGAATATTGGGACAACGTGTTCGAGCATTTCCTGGCCGAATACAAGGCGGGGCGCACTCCCAACCCGGATATCCTGTGTAACCGAGAAATCAAGTTCAAGGTGTTCCTGGAGTACGCCGAAATGCTCGGCGCCGACAAGATCGCGACCGGCCACTACGTGCGCCAGGGCGAGCGCGCAGGTCGACCACGGCTGCTCAAGGGGCTGGATGCCAACAAGGATCAGAGCTATTTCCTGCACGCCGTACCTGAAGCGGCCATTGCGCGTACGCTGTTCCCCGTCGGCGAGCTGGAGAAACCCGCCGTGCGCGCCTTGGCCGAACAACACGACCTGGTGACGGCCAGGAAAAAGGACTCCACCGGTATCTGCTTCATCGGTGAGCGTCGCTTTCGTGATTTCCTGCAGCAGTACCTGCCCGCTCAGCCAGGCACCATCGAAACGCCGGAAGGCGATGTGATTGGCCAACATATGGGGTTGATGTACTACACCCTCGGCCAGCGCCAGGGCCTGGGAATTGGTGGACTAGCCAACTACCCCGAAGACCCCTGGTACGTGGCAGGCAAGGACCTGACGCGCAACGTACTGATCGCCGTGCAAGGCAAGCAGCACGCCCTGCTGCATACCAATGCGCTGGCCACCGAAGCAATGGACTGGGTAGCGGGCGAGCCACCTGCCCAGCAGGGCCGGTTTACCGCCAAGACGCGCTACCGCCAGAGCGACTGCCCCTGCGAGATCCGCGCCCAGGCCGACGGCAGCGTCGAAGTCATCTTCGATGACCCGCAGTGGGCCGTGACGCCCGGCCAATCGCTGGTGCTCTACGACAACGACTTCTGTCTGGGCGGCGGCGTAATTCGCGCCACCTGGAACACCACGGAGGCCGCGGCATGAGCGCCACCCCCATTCATCGTGCTCCCGACTCTCCGGCAGCGCGCCAGGCTCTGGCCCTGGCCGGGGTCTTTCAGGCCGCCAGCCTGGTGGACGAACTGGCCCGCACCGGGCAGGTAGACACCCGCGCCTGGGACACGCTGATCCATGCCACGGTGGATACCAACCCCGAAAGCTTCGAAGCCATTTACGGCGGACACCCCAACAACCTGCGCCGGGGGCTCGACACACTGGAAGCCCTGGTAGGCCGCAAGCAGGCCAATCCGGTGGTGCTGCGCTACGGCTTTTCGCTGCTGCTATTGATGAACAAGTTGCGTAACGACACGGCCATGATGGACCTGCTGGGCCAGAAACTCACCCACGTGCAGGGGCAGGCAGAGCACTTCGGCACGACCCACGAAAACGTGATTGCAAGCCTGGGGGAAACCTATCAGGAAACCCTCTCCACGCTAAAGACCCGCATCGTGGTACAGGGTGACCCCTCGCTCTTGCAGACCCGCATGATGCCCGAACGCGTACGCGCCTGTCTCATGGCCGGTATCCGCTTTGCGCTGCTGTGGCACCAGCAGGGTGGACGGCGCTGGAAACTGGTGTTTCAGCGCAAGGCCTTGCGCCGCGCTCTGGATGAGCTGGGCTAGACAAACGCTGCCTCGCCAGCCTGACGCCCCAACCACTGATGTTCGACCACCGACTCTCGATCACCGACTCTCGATCACTGACTCTCGACCAACCTGGAAACCAAGCCATGCAACTCTCAGCCTTGACCGCACTTTCCCCTGTTGACGGCCGCTACGGTGCCAAAGCCGCAGCGCTGCGTGAACACTTCAGCGAATTCGGTTTGATCCGTGCCCGTGTGATCGTGGAAGTGCGCTGGCTGCAACGCCTTGCAGAGCACAGCCAGATCGTCGAAGTACCGCCGCTTTCGGCAGCCGCCACGGCCTTCCTGGAGCAGTTGATTCGTGAGTTTTCAGTGGCCGATGCCGAACGCATCAAGGAGATCGAGCGCACCACCAATCATGACGTCAAGGCGGTCGAATACTTCCTCAAGGAGAAGATTGCCGATCAGGCCGAGCTGCATGCGGTCACCGAATTCATCCACTTTGCCTGCACCTCCGAGGACATCAACAACCTCTCCTACGGGGTCATGCTGGCCGATGGCCTGAAAGCCATGCTGCCTACCCTGCATGAAGTGGCCGATGAAATCGGTAAGCTGGCCATCGCCCACGCTGGCCAGCCCATGCTGTCGCGCACCCATGGTCAGACGGCGAGCCCCACCACGCTGGGCAAGGAAATGGCCAACGTGGCCTACCGCCTCAAGCGCCAGCTCAAACAGATCGAAAGCGTCGAGATTCTGGGCAAGATCAACGGCGCCGTGGGCAACTACAACGCTCACCTGACCACCTACCCGGATATCGACTGGGAAGCCAATGCGCGCACGTTCGTGGAAGGGCTGGGACTGAGCTTCAACCCCTACACCACACAGATCGAACCCCACGACTACATTGCCGAGCTGTTCGACTCCCTGTGCCGCTACAACACCATCCTGATCGATTTCGATCGTGACGTGTGGGGCTACATTTCGTTGGGCTACTTCAAGCAACGCACCGTCGAGGGCGAAATCGGCTCCTCCACCATGCCGCACAAGGTCAACCCCATCGACTTCGAAAACTCCGAAGGCAACCTGGGCCTGGCCAACGCCATCCTCAGCCATCTGGCCCAGAAACTGCCGATTTCCCGCTGGCAGCGCGACCTGACCGACTCCACGGTGCTGCGCAACCTCGGCGTCGGCCTGGCTTACGGCTTGATTGGCTACCACGCCAGCCTGAAAGGCATCAGCAAGCTGGAAGCCAACCCGGCCAGACTCGCCGAAGACCTGGACAACAGCTGGGAAGTGCTGGCCGAACCCATTCAGACCGTCATGCGTCGTTACGGCATCGAGAAGCCCTACGAGAAGCTCAAGGAGCTGACCCGCGGCAAGCAGATCGACCAGGCAGGCTTTGCAGCCTTCATCGACACCCTGGCACTGCCCGACGACGTGAAACAGGAGCTGAAATCTCTTTCGCCAGCCAGCTATATTGGTAATGCGAAGGCGCAGGCCGAAGCCCTTCCGCAACGGCTTGCGTCCCTATAAACGCACGCCGTTTCGTTCCGTGCCGCTCACTCACTTCAGGATAACGCCATGAGTCATCACGATAAGCCACTCACCCTGCTGGGTGATTTAACACCCGCCGACTTCTTGGCCCACTACTGGCAGCAGAAGCCCCTGCTGATTCGTGGCGCTATCCCGGACTTCGTCAGCCCCATCGACCCCGATGAGCTGGCAGGCCTGGCCTGCGAGCCGGGTGTGGAAGCGCGGCTGGTGGAAGAGAACGGCCCTGACGGCCCCTGGCAGGTATCCCACGGCCCCTTCGATGACGCTACCTTCGAGCGCCTCCCCGAAGGCCACTGGAGCCTGCTGGTGCAAGCCGTCGACCACTACGTGCCCTCCATTGCTGCGCTGATGGACGAGTTCGACTTCCTGCCCCGCTGGCGCATGGACGATATCATGGTGAGCTACGCGCCCCCCGGCGGCAGCGTCGGCCCGCACATCGACCAGTACGATGTGTTCCTGCTGCAGGCCCGCGGCCATCGCCGCTGGCAGCTGGGCGGCAAGCAGCCGGACAACGCGCCGATCGTACAGGGCATCGACCTGCGTATTCTGGAAACCTTCGAGATCGAACCCGACTCCGACTGGACCCTGGCACCGGGCGACATGCTCTACCTGCCGCCGGGCTGGGCGCATCACGGGGTCAGCCAGACCGACGACTGCATGACCATTTCAGTGGGTTTTCGCGCTCCCTCGGCCGACGAAGCCATCACCTCCTACGCCGACTACGTGGGCGAGCAGATGTCGGAATCCCAGCGTTACAGCGATGCGGGCATGGCACCGGCCCAACATCAGAGCGAGCTGGACGACGCCGCCATCGAGCGTATGCGTCAGTTCATCCTCTCGACGCTGGACAAACCCGAGCAGATGGCCCAGTGGTTTGGCCGCGTCATGACTCAGCCCAAGTACGTCGACCAGCTGATGCCGCTGGACGAGCCGCTGGACGAAGCCGCGCTTGTTGCTCAGCTACAACAGGGCGAGCCGCTGTTCCATATGCCCGGTTCGCGCTTTGCCTGGCGCAGCGATGCCTCCGGCACCACACTGTTCGTGGATGGCGACGGACACGCCTGCTCGGAAGCGCTGGCCAAGCGGGTCGCCGACCCGGAGCCCATGTACGACGAGGTGCTGGAACTGGACGGTGCGGCAGCGCTGCTCACGCAGCTGATCAATAGCGGCAGCCTGGGCTTCATGGGTGAAGACGACGAGGAGTAAGGCGTGAACACAGCCACCACCGTGCAACAAGGCGACTGGCGTGAACTGGGCGACGCGGCGTCGTTGATTCGCCGCGTGGTCTTCATCGATGAGCAGCAGGTTCCTCAGGAAGAGGAGTGGGATGGCCGGGATGGCGAATGCCTGCACTTCCTCGCCACGCTGAATGACGAGCCGGTGGGTACCGCGCGCCTGCTGCCCGACGGCCATATTGGTCGCGTAGCGGTGTTGAGTAGCGCACGGGGCGCGGGCATTGGCTATCGACTCATGGAGGCTGCCATCGCCGCTGCCCGCGAGGCAGGCCATCGCCACGCGGCCCTCAGCGCCCAGCTACACGCCCTCGCCTTCTATGAGCGTTTAGGCTTCGTAGCCCATGGCGAGGTCTTCATGGATGCCGGCATCCCCCACCGCGAAATGACCCTGGTGCTGTAACCCGCCATCAGGCCATCGAACACGCGTTATAGCGCCGCTGAGACAGCGGCGCTTTTTTTTACGTCCAACAGGCGAAAAACGACTACACAAACAGGGCGTTCGACGTAGTCGATGTCGTCGGACTACAACGCCCCCTGCCCCGAAGTGACAATTGTTGAATGCAGCTTCCTGACCGATAGTTATTGCACTGCAGCGACATTGCTTCTCAGCTCTTACGCCATGTCGCTGTATGACGCCAAGCGCCGAGGCACGACGTTTTACTGAGAGACGATTGGCCTATAGACAGCGCCGCAAAATTGCACAATGCTGAACGCTATCTCGCAGGTGCAGCATAACAACAAGCTAGCCTGCGAACGACGATAACCCTGGAGGAATCAGCTCATGTCAGGACTGCTCGACGATATCAAAGCCATGGCCCAACTGCGCGAAGCCCAAGGCGGCAAGTGGTCAGCGATCAAACCTGAATACGCCGCTCGCATGCGTGCCCAAAACCGCTTCCATACTGGCCTGGACATTGCTCGTTACACCGCCAAGATCATGCGTGACGACATGGCCGCCTACGATGCCGACACCTCCCAGTACACCCAATCGCTGGGTTGCTGGCACGGCTTCATCGGCCAGCAGAAACTGATTTCCATCAAGAAGCATTTTGGCACCACCAAGCGCCGCTACCTGTACCTTTCAGGCTGGATGGTGGCAGCCCTGCGCTCCGAGTTTGGCCCGCTGCCTGACCAGTCCATGCATGAGAAAACCTCGGTGGCCAACCTGATCGAGGAACTCTACACCTTCCTCAAGCAGGCCGATGCCTGGGAACTCAACCACCTGTTCCGTGCGCTGGACGACGCCAAGGCCGCAGGCGACAGCGCCAAAGAAAAAGAGCTGATCAGCAAGATCGACAACTACGAAACCCATATCGTGCCGATCATTGCCGACATCGATGCCGGGTTTGGTAACGCCGAAGCCACGTACCTGCTGGCCAAAAAATTCATCCAGGCGGGTGCCTGCTGTATCCAGCTCGAAAACCAGGTATCCGACGAGAAGCAGTGTGGTCACCAGGATGGCAAGGTCACCGTGCCCCATGAAGACTTCCTGGCCAAGATCAACGCCGTGCGCTACGCCTTTCTGGAGCTGGGCGTCGAAGATGGCGTCATCGTCGCCCGTACCGACTCGCTGGGCGCTGGTTTGACCCAGAAGATCGCCGTCACCAATGAGCCAGGCGACCTGGGCGACCAGTACAACAGCTTCCTGGATGGCGATGTCATCGAGAACGCCTCGGACATCAACAACGGCGACGTAGTCATCAAGCAGAACGGCAAGCTGGTCAAGCCCAAGCGTTTGGCTTCTGGCCTCTACCAGTTCAAGCCAGGCACCGGCGAAGACCGCGTGATCCTGGACTGTATCACCAGCCTGCAAAACGGTGCCGACCTGCTGTGGATCGAAACCGAGAAGCCCCATGTCGGCCAGATCGCCAGCATGGTGAACCGCATCCGCGAGGTCGTGCCGGACGCCAAGCTGGTGTACAACAACTCACCCTCCTTCAACTGGACGCTGAACTTCCGCCAGCAGGTCTTCGATGCCTGGGAGAAAGAGGGCAAGGACGTATCGGCCTACCAGCGCGACAAGCTGATGAGCGTCGAATACGACAACACCGAGTTGGGGCAACTGGCCGATGAGTGGACGCGCAACTTCCAGCGTGACGGGGCGCGCGAAGCGGGTATCTTCCACCACCTGATCACCCTGCCCACCTACCACACGGCGGCGCTGTCTACCGACAACCTGGCCAAGGGCTACTTCGGTGACGAAGGCATGCTGGCCTACGTGGCAGGCGTCCAGCGTCAGGAAATTCGCCAGGGTATCGCCACGGTCAAGCACCAGGATATGGCGGGCTCCAACATCGGCGACGATCACAAGGAGTTCTTCCATGGTGAGGCCGCACTGAAAGCTGGCGGCAAGGACAACACCATGAACCAGTTTGGCTAAGCACCTAGCCACTGCAACACACCAAGGGGAGCCACGGCTCCCCTTGGTGTTTTTTGCAGCGTACTTCATGGTCTGTCGATTTTTTGCACACTGCTTTCTTAATGCCTGTCTACACTCTACTTTGTGACCTTTTTTCCAAACGGCTGGTCAAAAGCGTACGCTTTGGGTATCTTTTAGCGAACGCCGTTCTATAATGAGACGCACGCATTGATCTGCGGACGTTCACAGCCAGATGGGCTGATTCTTACTGGAGGTTTGAATGAAACGTTTACTACCCGTTGCAGCGCTGAGCATCCTGGCACTGGCTGGCTGCGCCAACACATCCACCTACTCGGGCGATGTGTACCGCGGCAACCAGGCGCAGACGGGCCAAAGCGTCAGCTATGGCACCATCGTGGCCGTTCGTCCGGTACAGATTCAGGCCGATAGCCGCACCGGCAACCTGCTGGGCGGTGGCGGTGGCGCCGTAATTGGCGGCCTGCTGGGCAGCCAGGTAGGCGGCGGTTCAGGCCGTCAGCTGGCCACCGCGGCAGGTGCACTGGGCGGTGCCGTCGCCGGCACGGCGGTAGAAGACAGCGTCAACCGCGTCAATGCACTGGAAATGGAAGTGCGTCGTGACGACGGTACCGATGTGGTCGTCGTTCAACGTGCCGACCGTCAGTTCCAGGCTGGCCAGCGTGTACGCCTAATTGGTAGCGGCGCCAACCTGAGCGTTGCCCCCTACTGATCGCTCCTCGCACCCGCGCGGGCCACAGCTGACCAGCGCCTGCAAAAGTGCGATCTCGAAAAAAAGCCCGTCCACCAGAGTGGACGGGCTTTTTCATGTCTGCTTCAAGCCATTCTTGAACAACGGGTGGCGGGGTACAGCACATGTCACCCATTGGGCAGGCCTGGTTTCGGCAGACCTGGTTTTGGCAGACCTGGTTTTGGCAGACTTAGTGGGTCACCTTGTTGCTGGCCCAATTGGCCAGCTTGTAAACAACAAACCCGATCAACGCCAACAACAGAGCCACCAGCAGAATATCGACCGGGCGCACCAGCGTGGTGGCCCCCAGAATGGCGATGGCTGCTACCCACAGGTGGCGGTTCTCGCCATGGGTCTTCAGAACACCAGGCAACAGTTTATCCAGTCCCTGGCTAAAGCCATTGTCCCAACGCTTGTTGGCAAAGTAGGCGATCAGCACGAAGGCTACCACCCAAATCAGGAAAACAGTCATATCAAGCTCCGATCACACTTCGTTAGCTTATGGAAAAAAGGTGAGAGTAGGGTATCGCTGGTCACTGTCGGGCGCAATAGTGCCAAAGGCGTGGGGGTTAAAAACCTGGCTTACCCCCTGACAAGCCAGCCCACACGCGTTACCATGTTGGGACATGCACTCACCGAAAGGTTATTCAATGCAAATTGCGCAAAACTCGGTTGTCGCGTTTCACTACACCCTGACCAACGATGCAGGTGAAGTGCTGGACAGTTCCGAAGGCCGTGAGCCGCTTACCTACCTCCACGGTGCCGGAAACATCATTCCGGGCCTGGAAAAAGAGCTGGAAGGCCGCGCCGCAGGCGACAAACTGAACGTCAAGGTAGCCCCTGCCGAGGGTTACGGTGAAGTTCAGGAGCAGCTGATGCAGGAAGTTCCTCGCGATGCCTTCCAGGGCGTCGAGAGCATCGAGCCGGGCATGCAGTTCCAGGCCCAGACCCAAGGCGGCCCGCTGATGGTCACCGTCACAAAAGTGGAAGGTGACACCGTCGTCGTGGATGGCAACCATCCGCTGGCAGGTCAGCACCTGAACTTCGACGTTGAGATTGCTACCGTTCGTGAAGCAAGCGAAGAAGAAGTTCAGCACGGACACGTACACGGCGAAGGCGGCGTTCACCACTGAGCGTAAGCCATCGTCATCAAGGCGGCCGCAGGCCGCCTTTTTTGTGGCCGTTTCCCTGCCCCTTATTCGCCAGGAATCAGTACCAGCTGCCCATGGCGTACGCTGCGTGACGAGGTCACTTCGTCGGCAAACTGCTTCAGGGCACTCCCCTGCCCTTTGAGCAGCGCCACTTCCAGGCAGCTGTCATGATTGATATGCACATGCAGCGTCGACAGCGTGAGGTCGTGGTGGTCGTGGGAGTGCTTGGTCAGCCGCTTGGAGAGCTCTCGCGCCGCATGGTCGTAGACATACACCAAAGCCCCCATGCACGGGGCATCCGGCGCGACCTCTTCCTTGGCCTGAGTCAGCCCGCTGCGGGTCAGGTCTCGAATGGCCTCGGAACGGTTCTGATAGCCACGCTGCTGCATCAAAGCATCCACCTCGCGCAGCAACTCTTCATCCAGCGTCACGGTAATACGTTGCATACGTTCTCCTTTGCTCACCCGAGCGTAGAATGGGCCTGTTGACTACCCGCCGCATGAGTATGATGTTATTGTAAAAACATCATACTCATTCATCGCAGGGTGCTCCATGCGTCGTTCGATACTACTGACCATTGCCAGCACATGCCTGGCGCTCAGCGCTCCCGCGCTGGCCAAAGAGCAGTTGGTGCTTGCCATCGGCGGCGAGCCAGACCAGGGCTTCGACCCGCTGCTGGGCTGGGGGCAATACGGTAGCCCGCTGTTTCAGTCCACGCTGCTCACCCGTGGCCAGGATTTCACCCCTCAAGCGGGGTTGGCCACCGAATGGTCCCTGTCGGACGACCAGTTGACCTGGACACTGCATCTGCGCGAGGACGTGCGGTTTGCCGATGACACGCCGCTCACCGCCCGGGATGTGGCATACACCTTCAATGCCGCCGCCACGGCAGGGGGCCGAGCCGACCTTAGCGCGCTGGCACATGCCGACGCCGTGAATGACCACACCGTCACGCTTACCCTGAAAGCCCCTCGCATCACCTTCATCGACCAGCTGATGACCCTGGGCATTGTACCTGATGCCGAGCGGGAAAATGGCCATCATGCGGGTTACGGCCGCCAGCCGCTGGGTTCTGGCCCCTACCGCATGGTGGAGTGGCAGGAAGGTGAGCAGCTGATCGTCGAGCGTAACCCCTATTTTTACGGCCCTGCTCCGGCCTTCGAGCGCCTGGTATTTCTGTTTACCGATGAGGCAGGCACGCTAAGCGCTGCTCAGGCAGGTCAGCTCGACCTGGCCGTCATTCCCCAGGCGCTGGGCAGCACCATGCCGGGCCAGATGCAGCGGGTCCTGATGGAGAGCGTCGATAATCGCGGGATTCTGTTTCCCATGCAGCCCGACAGCGGGGAGCGCGCCGCCAACGGTGCCCCGATTGGCAACGATGTCACGTCCGACCTGGCCATTCGCCAGGCCATCAACCTGGCGCTATCCCGCGACACGCTGGTAGACGTGGCCCTGAACGGCTTTGGCCGCCCGGCGTATGGCCCCGCCGATGGCCTGCCCTGGGGGCACCCCGAGGAAACCATCGCTTTCGACCTGGAGCAGGCCAATGCCCTGCTGGAGGAAGCAGGCTGGCTGCGCGCAGACGATGGCCTGCGCTACAAGGACGGGCAGCCGGCTCGCTTCCGGCTCACCTACCCGGCCAGTGATACGACTCGCCAGCAGCTCGCGCAAATCAGCGCAGAGATGGTGCGCCCGCTGGGCATCGAGATGCAGCCCACCGGCCGCCATTGGGATGAAATACAGCGGGAAGCCCTGCACCAGGATGCCATTGTGTTTGGCTTTGGCAGCCATAGCCCGCAAGAGATCTACTATCTCTTCCACAGCGAACACGCCGGGTTTGGCTTCTACAACAGCGGCTTTTACACCAATGAGCGCGTCGACCAGCACCTGGAGGCCGCCCAGGCCGCCGCCAGCGCCGAAGAAGCCAACCCACACTGGCAAGCAGCCCAGTGGGATGGCAGCACCGGCTATGGCCTGCAGGGCGATGCCAGCTGGGCCTGGATGGTCAACCTGACCCATGTCTATGCCGCCGACCCGTGCCTGGACGTTGGCGAGCTGGGCGTGGCCCCCCATGGACACGGCTGGCCGATTACCGCCAACCTGCTCGAGTGGCGCTGGACGTGCCACTAGCCCGCTGGCTGGCGTGGAGAAGCCTACGGCTGGGGCTGGTCATGCTGTGCGTGGCCGGTCTCGCCTTCGGCCTGATGATGCTCTCGCCCATCGACCCCATCGACGCCTACCTGGGCCCGCAGATGGCCCAGGTAAGCCCCGAGCAGCGTGCCCTGATCGCCGCACAGTGGGGCTTCGATGAACCGGCAGCCGTGCAGTTCGGCCAGTGGCTGCGTCAACTGGCCAGCGGCGAGCTGGGCTGGAGCCATGTATACCAACAGCCAGTAGGTGACGTCATCAGCCTGCGCTTTCAGCGCTCGTTCTGGCTGCTGTTCAGTGCCTGGCTGCTGTCACTGGTGCTGGGCGTGGCATTGGGTATCGTGGCAGGCAGTCGGGAAGGCTCGCTGCTCGACCGCTTGATCAGCGGTTACGCCTTGGTGACCGCCTCGACGCCCACTTTCTGGCTGGCCATTCTGGCACTGCTGCTGTTTTCCGTGACCCTGGGCTGGACCCCCACCTGCTGCGCAGGCCCCACGGGGGTAGTCAGCCGCGATGTCACGCTCGCCACCCGCCTCCACCACCTGGTGCTACCGGTGACCACCCTGGCGCTATTGAGCATGGCCACCATCACCCTGCACACCCGCGCCAGAATGGTGGCCTTCATGCGCTCCGACACGGCGCTACACGCCTTTGCCCAGGGCGCTAGCCGCACCGATATCGCCTGGCGGCACGGGCTGCGCCACGCCAGCCTCCCGGCCATCACCCTGGCCTTTGCTTCGCTGGGCGAGCTGTTTGGCGGCTCCATTCTGGTGGAGCAGGTCTTCGCCTACCCGGGGCTGGGCCAGGCCACCGTGGCGGCGGGACTGCGCAGCGATGTTCCCCTGCTGCTGGCCATCGCCCTGTTCACCGCGCTGTTCGTGAGCATCGGCAACCTGACCGCCGATGCCCTGGCACGGGTGACCGACCCGCGCATCCGCTTGGCACACACCCCATGAACACACAGCCACGCCTGGCCGCCGCCGTTTACCTGGTGCTCTTCAGTGTCCTGCTGATGCTGCTGTTGAGCAGCCGTTTGTGGCTGGGTGACAGCCCCCAGCAGATGCAGTTCGAGGCACGTTTACAGCCGCCCAGCCTGCTCCACTGGTTCGGCACCGATGCCTTGGGCCGGGAGCTATGGGCGCGTACCCTGGCGGGGCTGGCGCTGAGTTTTTGGGTCGGTTTGAGCGCGGCCCTGCTGGGCACGGCCATCGCCCTGCTGCTGGCCAGTCTGGCGGCGCTATCGAACACCCTGGATGCGCTTGTGTCACTGCTGATCGATACGCTGCTCAGCGTGCCCCACCTCATTTTACTGCTGCTCATCGCTTTTGCGCTGGGCGGGGGCACCCAGGCCGTGATCATCGCCGTGGCCATCACCCACTGGCCAAGCCTGGCGCGGGTGTTTCGCGCCGAGCTGTTCAGCCTGCGCGAGGCCGAGTACGTGGCGCTCTCGAAAGGCTTTGGCAAAGGGCCGGGGTACATCGTCGCCCAGCACTTCGTGCCCCACCTTTGGCCCCACTGCGTGGTGGGTGCGTTACTGCTGTTTCCCCACGCCATTCTGCACGAAGCGGCTCTGACCTTTCTCGGCGTCGGCCTGGACCCCAACCAGCCCGCCACCGGCGTGCTGCTGGCCGACGCCATGCGCTATCTCAGCGGCGGCTATTGGTGGCTGGGTGTGTTTCCCGGGCTAGGACTGCTGCTGATGGTGCTGGCCATTCAACGGCTGGCCACACAGCTGCGCCAGGCCCTGTAAGGCCCGCGTTTTCAACCATCAAGGGAGCCGAACATGCTGGAGATCACCGACTGGAGCCTGAGCCTGCCCCACTACCCCCGCTGGTGGAAGCGCGAGTGGTCACCCGTGATCGAGTCGCTTTCGCTGGACATTCAGGCGGGGGAAGTACACGCCCTGGTCGGCGCGTCCGGATCCGGCAAAAGCCTGCTGGCCCACGCCCTGCTGGGCCTGCTGCCGCCCGCAGCACGGCAGCACGGCACTCTGACCTTCCAGGGCGACCTCTTGACGCCCGAGCGCCAGCGCCAGCTGCGTGGCCGTGAACTGGCGCTGATTCCACAGACCCTGAACGCCCTGGACCCCTTGGCACGCAGCCAGCACCAGATACGCTGGGCTGCTCGCCGCGCAGGCCTTTCCCGCGTCAGCGCTCAAGCACGCAGCCACGACCTGCTGCAGCACTACCAGCTCGCCCATGCAGCGCGGCGCTACCCCCATGAGCTTTCCGGTGGCATGGCCAGGCGGGTGCTGGTGGCCATGGCCCAGGCCGGCCATGCCCGCGTGGTGATTGCCGACGAGCCCAGCGTCGGGCTGGACCCGGCCCAGCGAGACCGCGTGCTGGCTACCCTGCAGGCACTGGCCAAAGAGGGCAAAGCTGTCCTGCTGATCACCCATGACCTGCGCCATGCCTTGCCCATTGCCCACCGGGTGACCATCATGCGCCAAGGGCGCGCCGTGGAAACGACCTCGGCCCGGGCCTTTCATGGCCAAGGGGAGCAGCTGCACAGCGCCTATGCCAAAGCACTGTGGCAAGCGCTGCCCGACAACGCCTTCGGCACCTTACCCATCCAGCCTCATGTTCAGGAGCCCAGCCTTGCTTGAAGCCCACCAGCTCACCTTCGGGTTTGGCCGCGAGCCACCGCTGTTCCAGGCGCTGTCGATGGCGCTGGCACGGGGCGAGTGGGTCGGTTTGAGCGGTGCTTCCGGGGCAGGCAAGTCGACGTTGGGCAGAGTACTGGCGGGCCACTGGGCACCACGTCACGGCTTTTTGCACATCGATGGAAAGCCCTTGGCATCACGGGGCCTACGCCCCGTGCAGTGGCTGCCTCAATCGCCGGAACGGGCGGTCAATCCGCGCTGGCGGGTGGCACGATTATTGGAAGAGGCCTGGACACCGCCACAGACGCTGAGGGAAGCGTTCGGTATTCAGCCCGAGTGGCTGAAGCGTTTTCCGGGGGAGCTGTCCGGGGGCGAGCTGCAGCGGGTGTGCGTGCTACGCGCCCTGGCCCCGGGTGTGCGCTATCTGATCGCCGATGAGATTTCGACGATGCTGGATCCACTGACCCAACTCAGCCTGTGGCAAGCCGTGAAGGCCCACGCCGAACGCCAGGCGCTGGGCGTGCTGGTCATCAGCCACGACATGGCGCTATTGAATCGGCTTTGTACCCGGCACCTGCACCTGGCCGACGGACAGCTAAGGAGCGACTAAGCGCTGGCAAGACGACGCTCGACGCGCCGCATACCCAGCGCAATCATCAGGGTCACGGCCAGCAGTAGCCAGGACCCTACGGCCACCCCCTGCCACTGCGCCCAACGCCAGAACGGTTCCAGCCAGAAGCCCCCGATGCTTGCTCCAAGGTAGTAAAACACCAGATACAGTGCCGACGCACTGCCCCTGGCGCCCAGGGCGTAGCGCCCCACCCAGCTGGAAGCCAGCGAGTGGGCCAGAAAGAAGCCAAACGCATTGATGGTCAACCCTACCAGAATCCCCACCAGCGACTCCGCCAGGGTAATGGCCGTACCCAGCATCAGAATGACGATGCCCATGCCAATGCAGCTGGCGGGAGAGAAACGCCCGGCCAATTTACCGGAGACCGTCGAGCCCAGAGTACCGCCCAGGTAAGTGAGGAAGATCAGCCCCAACCCGCTGGCCGCCAAATGATAAGGCGCCTCTGCCAAGCGAAAAGTGATGTAGCTGTACTGATTGATGAAAATCAGAAAATTGATGCCGCCCAGACAGTAAGCCGCCAGCAGCAAAGGCGTGCGCAGGTGGCCCGCCAGATCACTCAGCGCCTGGCGTAGTTTGAACCGTTTGGGCTGGAAGGCCCGGCTATTGGGCAGCAGCCGCCAGAACAGCACGCAGCCGATGATCGTCATGGCGCCCACGGCCAGAAACGCAGCGCCTGGGCCACCTACTGCCGACGCTCCCCCGCCAACGATGCGGCCGCTGATGCCCCCCAGCGAATTGGCCCCGATATAGAGCCCCACGGCGCTCAGCAGGGCGGGCTTGTCGAACTCATCGCCCATCCAGGCAATGGCCACGGCGGGCAGCCCGCCCAGC
Source organism: Halomonas sp. 141 (assembly GCF_002810305.1). Classification (NCBI taxonomy): domain Bacteria; kingdom Pseudomonadati; phylum Pseudomonadota; class Gammaproteobacteria; order Oceanospirillales; family Halomonadaceae; genus Halomonas; species Halomonas sp. 141. Next base: position 60,822 of record NZ_PINZ01000008.1, on the reverse strand, counting down.
ACGAAGCCCTGCAGCAAGCGCAGCAGCAGCAGACTTTCAAAGGTGGGCGCGAAGGCCAGCGCCAGCGAGAGGCCACCCGCCAACAGCAGCGTAAAGCGCATGATCGCTTCACGGCCAATGGCATCGGAAAGCGGCCCAAAGACCAGCAGCGCCAGTGCCAACGACAAGGTAGAAGCCGACATCAGCAGGCTGATGCCCAGGGTAGAAACGCCGTATGCCTCTTTCAACTCGGGCAGCAGCGGCTGCGGGGCATACAGGTTGATGAATACCAGAAAAGAGCCGAGGCAGAGTGCTGCCGTCGCGCGCCACCAAGCGCGCGTTTTCGCTTCAATCATGCCATGTCCATGGTTAATTGGCGCGATGCCCCCCAGTGCAACGGGGGCCCAAGGCTACGGAAGATAGGACTGTTCGAAACGACCATTCAGCTGAGCAAGATTGGTCGGCTCCAGCGCCCGGCGAGACTGCCAGTAGTAGCGCTGCCAGTAGCTATTATCCAGGCTCGAGATGGTCACCCCTTGCGAGGTGGAAGCATGCAGGAAGTAGCCGTCACCAACGTAGATCCCGACATGGTTGTAGCGTCCTGGAGGGCGGAAGAAGACCAGATCGCCCGCCTGCAGCTCCTGGCGGTCGATCGAGCGTCCCTCATGCACCTGATCCTGGGTGGAGCGCGGAAGCTCCATGTTGAACGTATCGCGGAAAACATGTCTAACCAGTGCAGAGCAGTCGATCCCCCTTTCGGTGGTTCCCCCGACTCGGTAAGGAGTGCCGGCCCAGCGCTGGTGCTGTTCGAGGAGGGCCTGGCGAATTACCGTAGGTGGTGGGGTCTGCATGCTGCGCAATTGCGCCATGATCGGATCGGCTGGCGACATTTGCGGCGTGGCGCCGTTCATGCCGGGCAGCACCATCGAGAAATAATCCTCGGGGGGCTCCATATCCTGACGTCCACCGGAGCCTGCACAACCAGCCAACAATGCTACGAAGACACAAACACTTACAACACGGACAGCGGTCACAGCGGGGTGTGGCAACGCAACCATGCGATCAACCTCGTAAAAAATGTATAGGAAAAAGTAAACCGAGCATGAGAAAGCTCATGGACACAAACACTGGACTATAAGCCACTTGTCCCATGTTTGGCGAGCCTCAATGCAAAATACGCTGATCTCCCGGTAACGTATCGATATGTAGCGGCGCAAAATGGCGCGGTTTGTTGCCCGGAAAATCCAGACTGGCCCAGGGCCCCGCCAGAATGGGCGCGCCACACAGCCAGGCCACCAGCGCTTGGCGAAAGCCTGCCAGAAAGCTTTCTCGCTCGGGGGTTTCCCCCATGAAGAACGAGAATCCGGCGTACATCCCCGCCGCATACTCTTGCCAACCGGCGTAATGGTCTGCGGCCAGCTGATAGGCGCGGTCCAGCACGTCGGCAAAGGCCTGCTTGTCCAGCCAGCCCAACTGCCGGGCAGCAATGGCCAGGTCCACGAGCTGAGCAATATCCCACGCGGCCATGTCGACGTCGTTACAGCCGTCCTCGTTGGCGCTCACTCGGCGCAACCGTAGCAGATGGTGGCGCTCCTCTTCGCCGCAGTCACCCGATTCGAGAATGGCGATTTCTGCCGCCAGCCGCTCAGGGTTCAACGTGTAGGGCGCGTAATTGATCTGGTACTCCTGACGGTCCCCGGCCTCCAGCATGAAGCTGAGGAACTCTTGCATGTCGTCGGCGCTGGTCAGGTGGTAGTGGCTTTCGACCCACTCGCGAATATCCGCACATTCGCGCGGGCTCTCCAGCTGTGGCTCGCTCCATACGGCGCTATTCAATGGCCCCACCAGAGACATCGCCGTAAAGTGGCTCAGCGTAGGCCGCTCACCTGGCTCACACCAGGCGTCTGGCTGCCAGTTCAGCCAATGAAACAGGCTGCCGGGATCCTCCAGGTGCCAGGCAATTTCACTGATCAAGGAGTCGTGCTCGGGCTCCGGCAGGCAGCTTTCCCAGGCAAACCATGCTTCCAGCAAGCGTTTGGGCGAGGCATAGAAACGGCACAGGCAGCTGCGCAACGCGCTGGCATGCTCCATGAGCGGTTCGCGCTCGAACAGCCCACTGTCCAGCGCCATGTGGAGATAGAACGCGAACTTCTCGGCCATGTGAATGGTAGCGGCGTGTCGGCTGACGCCTTTCACCGCATTGCGCTGCTTCAGCTCGTCGGGGGTAGGCTGGCCGAAATGCGTCTGCGAAGGCGGCATCACCCCATGGACGGCATCCGCCGCCAGCTGATTCAGGTGGTGTGCCTGAGCGGGCAACCAGTAGCGCGCCAGCACTTGATGCCCTTCGTCGGCATGCAGCCCCAACGACTCTTGCAGATACACCGCTGCGTCGGTGCGGCGCTGCTCGCTGATCGGTGCTGCAGGGTTCAGTTGGCGCAGCATCACATCGGGTTCACGCACCCCTGCCAGCGCCAGCAGCCAATGATGAGGGGTATTGCGCCAGCTGCGGATGCGCTGACGTGAAGCGTCGCGGGTGGCATCGTCCAGCAGGGCGCTGGGCGCCTGTTTCCATGGGCTGAACGGGGCGTGCATCAACAGCTTGTGGCGTGGCGAAGGCGTCATGCCCCGGCGATCGACGCCCTCGAACAGGCTCTGACCACGCAGGTAAGCCTTCAGCATGGCATGCCAGTCATGGTAACGACGGCCAATCAGGTCAGCCGCATGGGCCGCCAGGTCGTCTGCTTCGGCCTGGCTCAGCCAGCCGCTGCAAACGCCCGCCCAGGCCAGTTCGACCAGCCGAAGCCAGTCCCAGGCCGCCCACTCCAGGGGCTCCCCCTGGTGTACGAAGGTGGTAAGTACGGGCGCATGGGCAGACTCCTGCTCGACACCGCGCTGCCACTCCTGACGCTGGGCATGATCCATGCTCAACAGCTCTCGGGCCTCGATGTTCCAGCGCTGACGCTCGCCCTGAGCGCTCAGCCATAGCATCACTTCGAGCAGTTGCTCGCGGTCGTAGACCTGCCAGACGCGCTCCATCCAGACGCGGGCCTCGGGCCAGTCGGCGGCGCTGGCGGGATGGCAGATCACCGGCCGGAACAGGGCGCCCAGCCGCCAAGGCCGCGCCTCAGGCGCATCGGGCCACAGCGAGGCGGGCGGCGCCAGCTTAGCCAAAGCCGCCTCCAGCGCAGGCCAGGTGATGCCCTCACCGTCGCTTTCAAGGTCGGCCAGCGCCTGGCAGGCGTCGATGAATCGGTCATCGGCGCCGGTTTCCCAGCCCCTGGCACCCATGGCCCGGCGCAGGTCGGCCAGCCAGCCGCGCAGGTCGCTGTAATCCGTGGTGATACGCCGCGCCACGTGATGCGCCCAGCGCTGAGCCTGATCCGGCGCCAGCCAGCCAGCGGCGCCACCCAGTGCGGCCCACTCGAGGGCGCTCAGCAGTCGGTCTGCGTGACCGGCAGGCGCGCCCAGTGCAAAAAACAGCTGATCCGCCAACGTCCCGCGGTCCGTGATGCCCAGCTGCAGCAGGCGCTGTTCGGCCGCCACTGCATCTACCGCCAAGGGGTGTGGTGTGAAAGCCCAATCACACAGCACCAGCTGTTGAGCCCACCAGGCATTTAGTGCATCGGCCAAAAGACACCTCGAAGAAACAGAAAGCGATCCATGAAAGCAATACCGCGCGGAGGCAGGGCTGCCAAAAGCGCCATAGTGTAACGGAAACTAACGCCAAGACCGATAGCCCGCGCACAAAACAACGCTGCCCGGCACAAGGGCCGGGCAGCGTAGGGAACAACCGAGAGAAGCGCTAAGCGCTTTTGACTTTACTGATGACCCACAACAACACCACGGCCCCCACGGTCGCCGTCACCAGCGAACCAATGAAACCGCCCGCCTGAAGGCCCAGAAGACTGAACAAGAAGCCCCCGACCAAGGCGCCAATGATCCCTACCCCGATATTGCCCAGCACGCCAAAACCGCCGCCGCGCATGATGTTGCCAGCAATCCAGCCAGCCAAACCACCAATGATCAACCACGCAATAAAGCCCATACATCCTCCTTGGTTTTACCTAGCCTGGGGTTTTAACTTTCGCTTATGGTTGTTCTACCATAGCACACAGCGCCAGGGTGCTGCCCATTTGTTGCCTTTACTCACAAGGCCTTCTTACAAGGACTTCCCATGATTCCCGACTCCCTCACACAGCTGCTTGCCGATGTCGATGGCCACCAACCGGCTACCTGGCAAGGGCGCGACGTCGCGCTGTTCAACATGGACTGGGGCAGTATGGTGATCAGCCTGCAGGGTGCCCAGGTGCTGCACTTTCAACCGCGCAACGAGCAGCCCTGGCTATGGGTGACGCCCACGCCCCAGGCGATGCCGGGAGCGATTCGTGGCGGCATCCCACTGTGCTGGCCCTGGTTTGCCGACGAGCGTTATGCCGACGAAAGCCCCGAGCGCAACGGCCCCTTTCACGGTCTGGCTCGCCACGCCCAGTGGCGCCTGGACGCTGTGGACGATCATGCGGAAGGCATCGAGGTGCACCTGTCACCCACCCAGCCCCTGCACAGCCAACTGACCGCTCGGCTGGTGGTTCAAGCCAACGCCCAGCGCCTCAATGTCGAGCTGATTACCGAAAACATTGGCGAGGCGCCGGTCAAGACCAGCGGCGCACTGCATACCTACCTGGCTGTCGATGACGTGCATCAGTGCCGCCTGGAAGGGCTTTCCGGCGCCCGTTACCTGGACAAGCTGCGCGACTTCAGCGAAGCACAGCAGCAAGGCACGCTGGCCATCCGGGGCGCCGTCGACCGCATCTACCACACCAACGAAGCCGTCCTGCTCAACGACGGTGTACGCACCCTGCGCATCGCCAAGCAGTCCAGCGACTCGACGGTGGTATGGCATCCCGACAGCGACCTGCCCAGCGACACCCCCGCCGAGGCGGGCCGCCATTTCGTCTGCGTAGAGGCGGCCAACACGCGCCTGGACCCCGTATGGCTGGTGCCCGGCGCCCAGCACCTGCTGGGTACGACATTAAGTCGCGGTTAATGCTGGATTCATCCAGCCCTTGGTAAGGTAAGCCTGTCTGCCATCGAGTAAGGAGCTACTATGAACCCTCAAGATATGCTTGAGGCCGCGACCATCGCGTTCAATCTTGTGGGTATGGTGGTGTGTATCGTGGGGCTGACGCTGGCACAAAAAATGTCGCGCAAGTGGCCAGGCTATGTGATTGCCGTCATCGGCTTTCAGATTGCCACGATGCCGATGTTCTATCAGCTGACGCTGATGCTACGCTACTGATGCCGCCCTGCCCTGCTTCCCATGCCCTGCCTGCGAGAGAGTTGTTATGCGCCAGCCGTTGAGTCGTGAACTAGGCAACCTGTTGGAACGCAGCCGGGATCGCCAGCTGCGGCTGGCCGTCACCGGCCTTTCCCAGGCGGGCAAGACGGCCTTTCTGACCTCGCTGGTCAATCAGTTACGCCACGCAGGCGTGGAAGCACAGCTTGACTTGCTGCCCGTCGCCCGGGAAGGCAGGCTGCTGGGCGCCCAGCGGCTGAGCCAGCCTGACCTGGGCGTGCCGCGCTTCCCCTACGACCCGGGCATGAGCGCGCTGAACGACATCCCGCCGCGCTGGCCGGAGCCGACCCGAGGCATCAGCGAGCTGCGCCTGCAGCTGCGTTATCGCCCTGCAAGGCCGGGCTGGCTCACCCCCGAGATCGCCCACCTGACCCTGGACCTGTTCGATTATCCCGGCGAGTGGCTGCTCGATCTTCCCCTGCTGCAGCATGACTTTTACAGCTGGAGCCAGCAGCAGACCCAGCATCTGGGGCCGCACCGCCGGGCGCTGTTCAGTGAGTGGCTGGCCGAGGCCGAGCAGATTGACCCCAGCGCCGAGGCGGATGAAGCGCACCTGGCACGCTTGGCAGAGGCCTATGCGCTGGGGCTGCGTCGCGCGAAGCAGGCGGGCTTTTCCGACCTGCAGCCGGGCCGCTTCCTGCTGCCGGGCGAGCTGGACGGCGCGCCGGTGCTGCAGTTCTTTCCCTTGCCTGGATTGGAGACTCCCCAGGAGCGTCTCGACGCGCTTCCGGCCACGAGCCTCTACGCCACGCTGGCATCGCGCTTTCGTTACTATCAGCAGCAGGTGGTGCGGCCCTTCTACCGCGACCACTTCCGGCGCTTTGACCGACAGATCGTGCTGGTGGATGTGCTCGGCGCGCTCAACGCGGGGCCGGAGCGTTTCGAGGACCTTTCCAAAGCGCTGCATCAGCTGATGCAGAGCTTCGATTACGGCAAGCGCAGCCTGTTGACCCGGCTGTTTGCGCCCAAAATCGACCGGCTGGCGATTGCCGCCACCAAAGCCGACCATGTCACCCCCGACCAGCACCCCCATGTGGTGACCCTGCTGGAAGCGCTGCTGGCGGAGCCGCTCAAGGACCTGCGCTACGCGGACATTCCCGTCAAAGCGCTGTCGCTGGCCGCCATCCGCGCCACCGAGGCCCGGGAAGTGCTCCACGACGGCCAGCGCAGCCCGGCCCTCAAAGGCACCACCCTGGAAGGCGAAGAGGTGCTGGTCTACCCAGGCGACGTGCCCAGCCGCTTACCCAGGGCCGATTTCTGGCAGCAGCAGGGGTTCGATTTTCCGAGTTTCCGCCCGATGCCCGCCAACGGCGAGGCGCTGCCCCACATCCGTATGGACGCCGCGATCGACTGGCTGATTGGAGATAAACTGTCATGAGCAACCCTCAGCCCCGCCGCGACTTTCATAGCGAAGCGCCCCCCGAGCCCGCCGCAGAGACTCTGCGTCAGCACGAGCGTTTTGCCAACACGGACACCCACCAGCCGCTGGCCACCCAGGCCGAGCTGAAAGCCCTGCCGGAAGAAACCCTGGGCGCTCCCCGCAAGCGCCGCTGGGGGCTGATGTTTGCGCTGGCAGGCGGTGCCACGCTGGGCACCGTGGAACTGGTCACCGGCATCCCCGATGCGCTCGCGCAGTCCCAGTGGCTGACCATGGCCTGGCAGCTCTTCGGTATCAGCCTGATTGGCCTGGGCGGTGTCTCGCTGCTGAAAGAGATTGGCCGTCTGGGGCGGCTCAAGCGCCATGACCGGCTGCGGGCCAACCTGGCCGAACTGCCCCAGCGCTCCGGCAAACAGGCGTTGGCCATGGCCGAACAGCTTCGCCAGCAGCTGAAGCTCGGCAACGACGACCCTCACTGGCTGGCCTTTCAGCGCGCCTGCCAGCCCCACCATAGCGGAGAAGAGATCCATACGCTGCTGCGCTACCACCTGTTGGCCCCTCGAGACCGGGAAGCCCAGCGTTTGATTACCCGCATGTCGGGTGAAACCGCCATCATGGTGGCGGTCAGCCCGCTGACGCTGGTAGATATGGCCCTGGTGGCCTGGCGCAGCCTGGCCATGGTAGACAGGCTCAGCCGCCTGTACGGGCTGGAGCTCGGCTACGCCAGCCGACTGAGGCTGTTTCGCCATGTGTTGCACAACATGGCCTTTGCCGGAGCCAGCGAACTGGCCACCGATGCCAGCGTCAACATGCTCTCGCTGGATTTGGCAGGGCGCTTGTCGGCACGTGCAGGCCAGGGGCTGGCCACGGGGCTGCTGAGCGCCCGTCTGGGGCTGCGCGCCCAGCGCCTGTGTCGGCCAGTGGCTTTCAGCCCGGAAGAGCAGCCGCGGCTGGCCGACCTGCGTCAGGATCTCTGGCGACAGCTCAAACGGCTGGACAAAGAGCCCGCCCCTGCCACCACGCGGCACAAGGAGTAAGCCTGTCACAGCGCGTCAGGCAGCGGTTCAGGCCAGCTGCATGCGGTTGAAGAGAGCCAGCGGTAACCGCTGCCAATGTCCTCCACGGGGATGCGCCGCTGGTCGAGCACGATATGGCGATAGTCCACCGGCAGCGAACGAAAAAAGCGCATGGTGGACGCAATGCTGAAGGCCATGTTGCTGGAGAGCTCATCGAGCTGCTCCAGCTGTGCCGTGCGGCTTCGACGCAGCACGGCCTTGATACGCGCCAGCAGCTCGCGGATTTCCGGGTCATCATCGACCACCATCAAGGTCGCAGGCGTGGTTGTCATCGTGGAAAGCGCCCCTGGGTTGTTATCGTTTTAGGGGCTAGATGATGGTGGAGCGCTGTCGCTACCGCAAGCGGCCCTCGACTAAGGTGGCAGAGCTAACCCGACAGTCCGAAACGCTCAGCCAACCAGTGGGCCACCGCCGCTTCCCCGTGATGGCCAATGCGCCGGGCATCGGGCACACGGTCGAACAGCGCCGGGTGGGCGTTGGCCATGACCTGCGCCTCCCCGGCCAGGGTCAGCATCTCGGTGTCGTTGAGGTTGTCGCCAAAGGCGAGGCAGTCGGCGGCGGTGAGGCCCAATGACTCCAGCAGCGCCGCCAGCGCAACGCCCTTGTTCACCCCGCCCGCCATGATCTCCAGTGAGTCCACCGTGGAGTAAGTGATGTGCAGCCCCTCACCGTGTGCCGCGTGGGCCTGGGCCTCCAGTTCGGCCAGCGCCTGAGGGTCACCCAGATAGAGCACCTTGCCCACCCCGTGGCGGTCCATCTGTTCGGGTGGCACCACGTCATAGGTGAACCCGGTGGAGGCGTGCAGCGACAGCAGGTGCGGCGCTTCGGCATCGACATGCCAGCCATCATCGCGATACAGGCTCAGGCGCACCTGCGGGGGCCTGGGCAGATGAATCAAGGTGTGTGCATGTTCAGGTGCCAAGTGAGACGCGCTGATCAAGCGGTCATCCGGGGCGTGGGTGTAAGCACCGTTGGTGCTGATCAAATGGGCCGGAATCGCCAGTTCCTCACGAAACACCCGCATGTCGTGGTAGTGACGGCCCGAGGCCAGCGCCACATGATGACCCTGTTGCACCAGGGCGCGCAGTACGTCTACCGTGCTGTCGTGTAACCGGTGGTCGCTACCCAGCAGCGTACCGTCCAGGTCGGAAACAATCAGGCGTGGGGTCATACAGGCTCCTTGGGCGTGGCGCATGAAGAGAGCCTCAGCTTAACCGATTCATCCGCAAGCGGGTAAGTCATTGACCCGCCTGAGCGGGTGTGACTTACCCAAGGGCAACGATTGGCGCGGCCAACGGGAATCCGTATAGTGGCACCCTACTCTCGCCAACTGATCGAACACATGCTTCAAAATAACTCCCTGCTTGCCCAGCTCAAGCAACAGATCCGTGAAACCACTCCCCGCGCCGAAGGGGTGATCAAAGCCACCGAAAAAGGCTTCGGGTTTCTTGAAACCGACAGCGGCGAATCCTATTTCGTGCCGCCGCCTGCCATGAAGCAGGTGCTCCACGGCGACCGCGTCGAAGCCGTGATTCATGAGAACGGCGACAAAAAATCCGTCGAGCCGGAGAAGCTGATCGAAGCGGGCCTGGACCGCTTCATCGCCCGCGTGCAAAAGCGCGAAGGCCGCCTGGCAGTGGTGCCCGATCACCCCTCGATTCGCAATGTGCTGAAAGCCCGCATCAAGAACAGCCTGGACGAAGACAGCATTGGCGACGGCGACTGGGTCGTGGCGCGTCTGGTGCGTCACCCGCTCAAGGAGAACGATCGCGGCTTCTTTGCCCAAATCGACGAGCTGGTCGCCAAGGTCGACAACCCCGCCGTACCGTGGCGTGTCACCCTGGCGCGCCACGCGCTGGAGCAGGAGTGCCCGGATGCCGGTAGCGACTGGCCGCTGCGCGATGAGGGCCTGACTCGGGAAGACCTGACGCAACGCCCCTTCTTCACCATCGATGGTGAGAAGACCCGCGATATGGACGATGCCCTGCACGTGGTGGCGCGTCCGGAAGGCGGCTGGCAGCTGAGCGTGGCCATTGCCGACCCCACGGCGTATGTGGATGAGGAGCACGCGGCCGACCTGGAAGCGCGTGTGCGTGCCTTCACGGTTTACCTGCCGGGCCAGAACGTCACCATGCTGCCGGAGCAGCTGGCCGATGACCTGTGCTCGCTGTGGGAAGGCCAGGAGCGCCCGGCCCTGGCGTGTACGCTGGACATCAACGCCGACGGCAGCCTGGGCGACTACCGCTTCTTTGCCGCCAACGTGACCTCCCACGCCAAGCTGGTGTACGAGCGCGTCTCTGACTGGATCGAAGGCCAAGGCGACTGGGCACCGGCCGAAGAGATTGCCGAGCAGCTCAAAGCGCTGCAGGCCATGACGGAAGCCCGCACCGCCTGGCGCAACGAGCACGCGCTGGTGTTCAAGGACCGCCCGGATTACGTGTTCGATCTGGACGAAGCAGGCAACGTGCTGGGCGTGCGTACCGAAGACCGGCGCATCGCCAACCGCATGATCGAAGAGTCGATGATTGCGGCCAACGCCTGCTGTGCAGACTTCCTGGCCAGCCATATCGGCCACGGCATCTTCAACGTGCACCGCGCCTTCGAGCCCGAAAAAGCCGAAGCGGCCCAGGAGTTCCTCGCCAGTCAGGAGATTGAGGTGGCCCAGGAAGCGCTCACCGAGCTGGCGCACTACAAAGAGCTCAAGCGCGCACTGGAAAGCCGTGACGACGCCTGGCTGGATGCCCGCCTGCGCCGTTTCCAGGGCTTCACCAGCATGTCGGCCCAACCTGGCCCACATTTCGGCCTGGGGCTGCCCGCCTACGCCACGTGGACCTCGCCGATCCGCAAGTATGGCGATATGGTCAACCACCGCTTGATCAAGCGCGTGCTCAAGGGTGAACAGGCCCCGGCAGAGGCCAGCCAGCAGCTCACCGAGCAGCTCACCGAACGCCGCCGCCTGAACCGTATGGCCGAGCGTGACGTGAAAGATTGGCTCTACGTTCGCTACCTGACCCCGGCAGCACAGAACCAGGATACCTTCGAGGCCGAAATCATGGCCATCAATCGTGGCGGCATGCGGGTGCGTCTGATCGAAAACGGCGCCACGGCCTTCGTGCCAGCCCCCTTGATGCACAGTGACCGCGACAAGGTGGTGATCGACGATAAAGAGGGCCGCATTCAGATCGAAGGCGAAGAGCGCTTCAAACTGGGCGACAGCCTGCGTGTCTCGCTCACGGAAGCCCGTGAAGAGACCCGCTCGCTGGTGGCGAAACCCGCCGCCTGACCCCGGCATGGCCTCGCGGCAAGCGTCGGCGAGGCCATGAGCAGCACCATGCAAAAGGGCACCCGAAGGTGCCCTTTTTTAGCGCTCTGAAAAAGTACGCGGCTTACCAGCCGGTCACTTCTTTCAGTGCATCGCCAATTTGCGCCAAGGAGCGTACGGTTTTGACACCGGCGTCTTCCAGGGCAGCAAATTTCTCGTCGGCAGTACCTTTACCGCCAGAGATGATGGCGCCTGCATGGCCCATACGCTTGCCAGGAGGTGCTGTCACACCGGCAATGTAGGAAACCACCGGCTTGGAAACGTTGGCCTTGATGTAGGCCGCGGCTTCTTCTTCAGCGGTGCCGCCGATTTCACCGATCATCACGATCGCTTCGGTTTTCGGGTCCTTCTCGAACATCTCCAGGATGTCGATGAAGTTGGAGCCCGGAATCGGGTCACCACCGATGCCGACACAGGTAGACTGGCCGAAACCGTGGTCAGTGGTCTGCTTGACCGCTTCGTAGGTCAGGGTACCGGAACGCGATACGATGCCCACTTTACCCGGCTGGTGAATGTGACCCGGCATGATGCCGATTTTACATTCGCCCGGGGTGATCACGCCGGGGCAGTTCGGGCCGATCAGACGTACACCCAGCTCGTCGCATTTTACTTTCGCTTCGAGCATGTCGAGGGTCGCGATGCCTTCGGTGATGCACACGATCAGCTTGATGCCAGCGTTGGCCGCTTCAAGGATCGAGTCTTTGCAGAACGCTGCCGGTACGTAGATCACGCTGGCTTCTGCGCCGGTTTTCTCGACCGCTTCTTTCACGGTGTTGAACACGGGCAGGCCCAGGTGCGTCTGGCCACCTTTGCCCGGCGTAACACCGCCGACCATTTGCGTGCCATAGGCAATCGCCTGTTCGGAGTGGAACGTGCCCTGGCCACCGGTGAACCCTTGGCAGATGACCTTGGTGTTCTTATCGATCAGGATACTCATTACTTGCCCTCCGCTGCTTTGACAACCTGCTGAGCCGCGTCGGTCAGACTGGTAGCAGCGATGATGTTCAGACCGCTGGACGCCAGCTTCTCAGCGCCCAATTCAGCGTTGTTACCTTCCAGGCGAACGACGACCGGCACGTTGACGCCAACTTGCTCAACGGCACCGATGATGCCTTCGGCAATCATGTCGCAACGAACGATACCGCCGAAGATGTTCACCAGAACGGCTTTGACGTTGTCGTCAGACAGGATGATCTTGAACGCTTCGGCTACGCGCTCTTTGGTCGCGCCGCCGCCAACGTCCAGGAAGTTGGCCGGCTTGCCGCCGCTCAGGTTGACGATGTCCATGGTGCCCATGGCCAGGCCAGCGCCGTTGACCATGCAACCGATGTTACCGTCGAGGGCCACGTAGTTCAGCTCCCACTTCGCGGCGTCGGCTTCACGCTGATCTTCCTGGGAAGGATCGCGCATCGCCTGCAGGTCCGGGTGACGGTACAGGGCGTTGCTGTCGAGGCCCAGTTTGGCGTCCAGGCAGTGCAGGTTGCCTTCGTCGGTGATCACCAACGGGTTGATCTCGAGCAGCGCCAGATCCTTGTCGTGGAACAGCTTGGAGAGACCCAGGAAGATCTTGGTGAACTGCTTCACCTGATCACCTTTCAGACCCAGCGCGAACGCCAGTTCACGCGCCTGATAGGGCTGTGCGCCGACCAGCGGATCGATTTCGGCCTTGAGGATCTTTTCCGGCGTCTCTTCGGCGACGGTTTCGATCTCGACACCGCCTTCGGTGGAGGCCATGAACACGACGCGACGAGTGGTACGGTCAACGACCGCGCCCAGGTACAGCTCGTCGGCGATGTTGGTGCAGGTCTCTACCAGAATCTTGGCAACCGGCTGACCTTTTTCGTCAGTCTGGTAAGTAACCAGGTTCTTGCCCAGCCACTGCTCGGCGAAGGTTTTGGCTTCTGCCGGGTCCTTGATCAGCTTGACGCCGCCCGCTTTACCGCGGCCGCCAGCGTGAACCTGGGCTTTGACGACCCACATGTCGCCGCCGATTTTTTTGCACGCTTCTACTGCTTCTTCGGGAGTGTCCACGGCAAAGCCTTTGGACACTGGCAGACCATAATCGGCAAACAGCTGTTTACCTTGATACTCGTGAAGGTTCATCGATTCATGCCATTGGTTGCATGTGACTCGAACGATGATCAGTCGCCCTGAAGAACATCTTGCAGGTGCTGGTCATCCCCGTACTTTCATGACGGCGAGTTGCCACGCCGCCATGAAAGTGGTGCGCCACCTGACGGTGGCGCTTGGTTGTTGCTTAGCGAATTACTTGCGCTTCTTGCGGTTGGCCATGTGAATGGCATGACCTTCTACCGCCAGAGCAGCTTCGTGTACGGCTTCCGACATGGTCGGGTGCGCGTAGCAGGTCAATGCCAGGTCTTCGGCGCTGGAGCCGAATTCCATGGCGATCACGCCCTGGGCGATCATCTCACCGGCGTGCTGACCCACGATGTGCATACCGAGAATACGGTCGGTTTCCGCATCGGCAATAATCTTGGCGCTGCCTTCGGTGGCGTTGTTGGCCATGGCACGGCCGCTGGCTGCGAAGGGGAAGCTACCGGTCTTGACTTCGATACCCTTGGCCTTGGCGTCCTGCTCGGTCATGCCGACCCAGGCTACTTCCGGGAAGGTATAGATGACGCTGGGGATGGTGTTGTAGTTCATCTCGGCCTTGTGACCGGCGATGATGTCCGCCACCATGATGCCCTCTTCAGAGGCCTTGTGGGCCAGCATCGGGCCACGTACACAGTCGCCAATCGCGTAAACGCCCGGCACATTGGTACGGCACTGGTCGTCCACGAAGATGAAGCCACGCTCGTCCAGCTCGACGCCCATGCCATCGGCTACGACGCCTTTGGTGTAGGGACGACGGCCAACACATACGATCAGCTTGTCGAAGGTGATTTCCTGCTCGCCGTCAGCATCGGTGTACTTGACGATGACTTCTTCACCGTTGGTCTCGGAGCCGGTCACACGGGCGCCCAGTTTGATATCCAGGCCCTGCTTCTTGAGCAGTTTCTGAGTCTCTTTGGCAATCGTGGTGTCGACCATCGGCAGGAAGGAGTCCATCGCTTCCAGCACGGTGACTTCAGAACCCAGACGGTTCCAGACGCTGCCCAGCTCCAGGCCGATGACGCCAGCGCCGATCACGCCAAGGCGCTTGGGCGTTTCCTGGAATTCCAGTGCGCCGGTAGAGTCGACGATCAGGCCTTCGGTCAGCGGCGTGGGCGTAATTTCCACCGGCACGGAGCCTGCCGCGATGACGATGCTGTCGGCGTCGTAGGCGGTGGTGTTGCCGTCCAGATCGGTGACTTCGACCTGCTTGCCAGATACGACCTTGCCGGTACCTTCGATGGCGGTCACGCCGTTGGCCTTGAACAGGCCAGAGATGCCGCCGGTCAAGTTCTTAACAATCTTGTCCTTGCGGGCCATCATTTTCTTGACGTCCATGGTGACGTCACCGGCTTCGATACCCATGTCGTCGAAATCGTGCTTGGCTTCGACGAACTTGTGCGACGCTTCAAGCAACGCTTTGGACGGGATACAGCCTACGTTCAAACAGGTGCCGCCGTGGACGACCTTGCCTTCCTTGCCAATCCATTTTTCAACACAGGCGGTTTTCAGGCCCAGCTGCGCAGCGCGGATAGCCGCTACGTAGCCACCAGGGCCAGCACCGATAACGATCACATCAAACTTGTCAGCCATGTTGGCTCCTTTAGCTTGGCTGCCCCCTCCCGAGTTGATCTAAACCGGGCAGGAGGCAAAGTGCGATTGCAGAGAACGTTTCATCAACAGCGAAGGCGGATCAACGCGCTTCGTTATACGTCCAGCAGCAAGCGAGCCGGGTCTTCCAGCAGCTCTTTGATAGTCACCAGGAATCTTACCGCATCTTTACCGTCGATCATGCGGTGGTCGTAGGAGAGCGCCAGATACATCATCGGGCGAATCTCGACCTTGCCATTCACCGCCATGGGGCGATCCTGAATCTTGTGCATGCCCAGGATAGCGGTCTGCGGCGGGTTGATGATCGGCGTCGACATCAGTGAACCGAAGGTGCCACCGTTGGTGATGGTGAAGGTACCGCCGATCATGTCGTCCATGCCCAGCTTGCCGTCACGGCCACGCTTGCCGAAGTCGACGATGCTGCGCTCGACGTCTGCGATCTTCATGCTGTCGGTATCACGCAGTACCGGTACCACTAGGCCACGGTCGGTGGAGACGGCAACACCGATATCCTGATAACCGTGGTAGACGATGTCGGTGCCGTCGATGGAGGCATTGACGTCCGGGAAGCGCTTGAGCGCTTCGGAAGCGGCTTTTACAAAGAAGCCCATGAAGCCCAGCTTGACATCGTGGGTCTTCTGGAAAGTGTCCTTGTACTGGGCACGCAGGGCCATGATTTCCGTCATGTCCACTTCGTTGTACGTGGTCAGCATCGCCGCGGTCTGCTGTGCCTGAACCAGGCGCTTGGCGATGGTCTGGCGCAGACGGGTCATCGGTACGCGCTTCTCTTCGCGCTCACCCGCCACCGCCGGAGCCGCCGCAGCCTTGGCCGGCGCAGAGGACTTGGCAGCTTTCCTGGCCGAACCATCCTTGACGGCTTTCTGAACGTCTTCTTTCAGAATGCGACCGCCTTTGCCGGTACCTTCGATCCTGGAAACGTCCAGATCGTGCTCGGCAACCATCTTGCGAGCAGCCGGTGCCAGCACTTTGTCACCCACCTTCTCATCGGCGCCTTCATCGTCAGCGTCGTTGGAAGCGCTGCTGGAAGAAGAAGCGCTGGCCTGGTCACTGCCACCGCCTTCTACGAAGGTTGCCAGAATCGCTTCGGACTCAACCTGGCTGCCTTCTTCTGCCTTGATTTCCGCCAGGGCACCATCGGCAGGCGCCACGACTTCCAGCACGACCTTGTCGGTTTCGATGTCGGCCAGCACTTCGTCACGCTTGACCGCTTCGCCTACTTTCTTGTGCCAGGTCGCCACGGTGCCTTCCTGAATGGACTCAGGGAAGCTGGGCGCCTTCACGTCGTGCTGCTTGCCACCGGCGGCTGGCTTAGCGGCTTCCTTGGACTCGGCCTTCTCGGCGTTGTCAGAAGATTTTTCTTCTTTCTTACCGCTGTCGCCCGAGGCGCTGCCTTCACCAATCTTGCCCAATACTTGCTCGGACTCGACGGTATCGCCTTCTTCGGCCATCACGTCGGTCAGGGTTCCCGCTTCCGGTGCGACGACTTCAAGCACCACTTTATCGGTCTCGATTTCAACGATCAGCTCGTCGCGTTCGACGCTGTCACCCGGCTTCTTGTGCCACGCGGCCACGGTGCCTTCGGCAACGGATTCCGGAAAGGTTGGCGCTTTGATATCAGTAGCCATGTCGTTTCCCTTATATGTTCTCTAAGCCTGGCGGACGCTTAAATATTAAAAGCGTCTTCCACCAGCTGGCGCTGCTGTTCAATGTGGACGGACATGTAGCCCGCTGCCGGAGCAGCCGAGGCAGGACGCCCTGCGAATTTCAACTCACGACCCAGGCCGTCTTTCAACAGGTCGGCCACGGCACGCATGTGGTGCTGACTGGAGTACCAGGCGCCCTGATTCAGCGGCTCTTCCTGACACCAGACGATATCTTCCACATTGGCATATGCCTGGAGCACTTCCAGAAGCTCTTCTTTCGGGAAGGGGTAGAGCTGCTCAAGACGAAGGATGACCGTATCGTCACGCTCGCTCTCAGCACGCCAGTTGGCCAGATCATAGTAGACCTTGCCAGCGCACATGATCACACGAGTGACCTTCTCGACATCCGGGTTGCCCTGGTCGGGCAGCACCATGTGGAACTTGCCATGGGCCAGATCTTCGAGACTGGACACGGCTTCCTTGTGGCGCAGCAGCGACTTGGGCGACATGACCACCAGCGGCTTGCGCAGCGGGCGAATCACCTGACGGCGCAGCAGATGGAAAATCTGGGCAGGCGTCGTCGGTACGCACACTTGCATGTTGTGCTCGGCGCACAGCTGCAAGAAGCGCTCAAGGCGTGCCGAAGAGTGTTCGGGGCCCTGGCCTTCGTAGCCATGGGGCAGCAGCATGGTCAAGCCACACAGGCGTCCCCACTTGGTCTCACCAGAGGAAATGAACTGGTCGACCACGACCTGGGCACCGTTGACGAAGTCACCGAACTGCGCTTCCCAGATCACCAGATCGTTGGGAGCCGTGGTGGAGTAGCCATACTCGAACGCCAGCACGGCTTCTTCCGACAGGAAGGAGTCGTGGATGGTGAAACGGGGCTGACCATCTGCCATGTTCTGCAGCGGCACGTAGGTCGTCGCGTCTTTCTGGTTGTGCACCACCGCATGACGATGCGAGAACGTGCCACGGCCAACGTCCTGACCGGTAATCCGGACCGGGTGGCCTTGATCCAGCAGCGTGGCATAGGCCAGCGTTTCGGCGAAGCCCCAGTTGAGCCCCATGCCGCCCGCCTGCATCTTGCGGCGGTCTTCATAGATCTTGGCGACCTGACGCTGTACTTCGACACCGTCGGGAATCTCACACATCTTCGCTGCCAGCTGTTGCAGGCGTTTCATGTCGAAGGTGGTGTCGGCATTGCCGGTCCACTCATGGCCCAGGTAGGGAGCCCAGTCGACGAACAGCGACTTGTTGGGTTCCTGAACCAGCGCGTTGGCCACGTGATTGCCTGCCACGAGATCATCGCGGTAGGCCTCCACCATGGCTTTGGCGTCGTCTTCGGACAGCACGCCCTGCTCGATCAGACGCTGTGCATACAGCGTGCGTGAGGAGGGGTGGTCCTTGATCTTGGCGTACATCAGCGGCTGGGTGCCCGATGGCTCGTCGGCCTCGTTGTGGCCGCGACGACGGTAGCAGACCAGGTCGATCACCACGTCCTTCTTGAACTGCTGACGGAAGTCGATCGCCACCTGGGTCGCGTGCAGCACCGCGTCCGGGTCGTCCCCGTTGACGTGGAAGATCGGCGCCTGGACCATCTTGGCGATGTCGGTGCAGTACTCGGTGGAGCGCGCATCCTGCGGGTGGGAGGTAGTGAAGCCCACCTGGTTGTTGATCACGATGTGCACCGTGCCGCCGGTCTTGTAGGCGCGGGTCTGGGACATCTGGAATGTCTCCATGACCACGCCCTGGCCGGCGAAGGCGGCGTCGCCATGAACGTTGATCGGCAGCACTTTGCTTCCGTCAACGTCATTGCGGCGATCCTGGCGGGCACGTACCGAGCCTTCCACCACCGGCGCGACGATTTCGAGATGCGACGGGTTGAACGACATGGCCAGGTGGACTTCGCCACCAGGCGACATGACGTTGGAGCTGAAGCCCTGGTGGTATTTCACGTCACCAGAACCACGCTCGATGACTTTCTTGCCATCGAACTCGTCGATCAGGTCCGCAGGGTTCTTGCCCAGGATGTTGACCAGCAGATTCAAGCGGCCACGGTGGGCCATGCCGATCACGACTTCCTTGGTGCCATAGCCACCGGCGCGCTGAATCAGCTCGTCCATCATCGGTACGAACGACTCGCCACCTTCAAGGCCGAAGCGCTTGGTACCCGGGTACTTGGAGGCCAGGTAATTTTCCAGACCTTCTGCAGCCGTCAGGCGCTCCAGTACGTGCTTACGCACGTCATCGCTGAACTTGGGCGCGCTGCGTACCGATTCGAAACGACGCTGCAGCCAGCGCTTCTCTTCGGTATCCACGATGTGCATGATTTCGCAGCCGATGGAGCGGCAGTAGGTCTGCTCCAGCGCATCGACGATCTCGCGCAACGGTGCTTTATCAACACCCAGGAAGAAAGAACCTGTCTGGAACTCGGTATCAAGATCAGCCTTGGATAGCTGATGGAATGACAGGTCGAGGTCGGGGACGGGGGTGGGATTACGCAGACCAAGCGGGTCGATATTGGCCTTTTGATGGCCACGGAAGCGATACGCGTTAATCAGCTGCAGGACTTTAATCTGCTTTTTGTTTTCACCGCTGTCGGACGCGGCGACTACCCGGCCTGGGCGCCTTTCACGGCCAAGCTGGTAGAACTGATCACGAATGGGGCTTAGTGGAACATCGTGGGAGGCACTGCCTTCAGCACGCGGCAACTGATCGAAATAGCTGCGCCACTCGTCTGAGACAGAATCAGGATCGGCGAGGTACTGCTCGTAAAGCGCTTCCACGTAGTGGACATTGCCACCACTAACGTGAGAGGAACGCCACATCAACTCCATTATGCCTTGTTGCATCTCTCGGTCACCCTGCACTGATGGGGTGGTATCGGCATCGCTGCATGCGTGCAACGACATCGCTATTGCCCTGCCGGCGGGGCGGGACGTTTGCCGGCGGCGCCGACCTGAGGCCGGTAGCCCTTTTTCATACACGTATGATGACGCGTTTCATTACCAGTTCATGCTCAAAAGCCGGTACTCGTCGCACCGGCTTTTAAACTTGGCTGATCCATGGTGCGGCGCGTCGCCGCACCATGACAGCCCCTATGATAACAAGCGAAGCGCCACGATTTAAGTAGCTTTGTGATGCAACTTACGTGGTAGTCGCTTTTTTTTCACAGGATGAATGAGTTACGTCGCATCTGCGAGCAACATTTCACGAATTTTACCAATTGCACGGGTCGGATTCAGACCTTTCGGGCATACCGCCACGCAGTTCATGATGCCGCGGCAACGGAACACCGAGAACGGGTCTTCCAGGCTGGTCAGACGCTCACGCGTGGCGGTATCGCGACTGTCGGCCAGGAAGCGGTATGACTGCAGCAGACCCGCCGGGCCCACGAACTTGTCCGGGTTCCACCAGAACGACGGGCAGGACGTGGAGCAGCAGGCGCACAGGATACACTCGTACAGGCCGTCCAGCTTGTCGCGCTCTTCTGGCGACTGCAGACGCTCGATGGCGGGCGCTGGCGTGTCGTTTTGCAGATACGGCTGGATGCGCTCGTACTGCTTGTAGAACAAGCCCATGTCCACGACCATGTCGCGGATGACCGGCAGGCCAGGCAACGGACGCAGAGTCAGCTTGTTGTTTTTCACGACGTCCGACAGCGGCGTGATGCACGCCAGGCCGTTCTTGCCGTTCATGTTCATGCCATCGGAGCCGCACACGCCTTCACGGCAGCTGCGGCGATAGGCCAGGCCACTGTCCTGCTCTTTCATCAGGTGCAGTACATCCAGCACCATCAGATCGCGACCTTTGGTATCGACCTGGAACTCCTGCATGTAGGGCGCGGAGTCGGTTTCCGGGTTGTAGCGATACACGGATACCTGAAGATTTGACATGGTGTCTCCCTCTCGTCGGTGCGGAGATTAGTAGGTGCGAACCTTCGGCTCGAACGTATCGACTGTTTTCGGCTTGAAGTTGACGTCGCGCTTCTTCAGCTCTTTGCTAGCCGGGAAGTAGAGCGAGTGTTTCAGCCAATTGACATCATCACGGTCGGGGTAGTCGTAGCGCGAGTGGGCACCACGGCTCTCTTTACGCTCAAGGGCAGCAATCGCCGTTGCTTCTGCCACTTCCATCAGGTTGTCCAGCTCCAGCGCTTCGACACGGGCAGTGTTGAAGGCGTTGGATTTGTCCGGCAGGTGCGCATTGTCGATGCGACCACGCAGTTCCGCCAGCTGTTTGACACCTTCCTGCATGTTTTTCTCTTCACGGAATACACCGAAAGAGTTCTGCATGATGCTTTGCAGTTCGGCCTTGAGCTCAGGAATGCTTTCACCGCCTTCAGATTCGTTCCAGCGAGTGATGCGCTTCATGGCGAATTCGATGTCTGACTCGGAAGCGTCCAGATACTCGATACCTTCGTTCAGCGCGCCTTCGATGAACATACCCGCAGCGCGACCGAAGACCACCAGATCCAGCAGCGAGTTACCGCCCAGACGGTTGGCACCGTGTACCGATACACAGGCAGCTTCGCCACACGCGAACAGACCGTTGACGATCTTGTCGTTACCGCTCTCGTCCTGGGTGATCGCCTGACCATGAATGTTGGTCGGGATACCGCCCATCATGTAGTGGCAGGTCGGGACGACCGGAATCGGGTCTTTCGCCGGATCGACGTGAGCGAAGGTTTTAGACAGCTCTACGATACCCGGCAGACGCTTGCCAAGCACTTCTTCGCCCAGGTGATCCAGCTTCAGGAACACGTGGTCGCCCTTCTCGCCACAGCCGCGGCCTTCGAGGATTTCCATGACCATGGAGCGCGCCACGACGTCACGGCCCGCCAGGTCTTTGGCGTTGGGCGCATAGCGCTCCATGAAACGCTCGCCATCCTTGTTGACCAGGTAGCCACCTTCACCACGGCAACCTTCGGTGACCAGCGTGCCCGCACCGTAGATACCGGTCGGGTGGAACTGCCACATTTCCATGTCCTGCATCGGGAAACCAGCGCGCAGCGCCATGCCGATGCCGTCACCCGTGTTGATCAAGGCGTTGGTGGTCGACGCGTAGATGCGTCCGGCACCGCCGGTCGCCAGCACGGTGGCTTTCGACTTGACGTGCACCACTTCGCCGGTTTCGATACACATGGCGATACAGCCCACCACGTCACCGTTGGCGTTCTTGACCAGATCCACCGCGTACCACTCGTTCAGGAACGTGGTGTTGTTCTTCAGGTTGTTCTGGTACAGGGTGTGCAGCAGCGCGTGACCGGTACGGTCGGCGGCGGCGCAGGTACGTGCGGCCTGACCACCTTCACCAAAGTTCTTGGACTGACCACCGAACGGACGCTGATAGATGCGGCCATTGTCGAAACGCGAGAACGGCAGGCCCATGTGCTCGAGTTCGAAGACGGCCTTGGGGCCTTCTGAACACATGTACTCGGCAGCATCCTGGTCAGCGATATAGTCGCCGCCCTTGACGGTGTCATACATGTGCCAGCGCCAGTCGTCGTTCGGGTCGGCAGAGGCAATCGCACAGGTGATACCGCCCTGAGCAGAAACCGTGTGGGAGCGTGTCGGGAACACTTTGGACAGTACCGCTGTCTTTTTACCGGACTTGGCCAGTTCAAGAGCGGCACGCAGGCCAGAGCCACCGCCACCCACGATGATGGCGTCAAACGTCAGGCTACGAAGGTTAGACATAGATCAAGCTCCCCACAGGATTTGGATGCCCCACACCAGGTATACGAAGATGGCCAGAATGATCAGCGTCTGGGCACCCACGCGCAGGCGAGTGGACTTGAGGTAATCGGTAGTGACTGTCCACAAACCGATCCAGGCGTGCGCTGCAATGGAAATGAAGGCCAGCAGCGAGAAAATACGCATCCAGGTTTGCTCGAACAGCCCGCTCCAGGTGTAGTAATCCAGGTTCGGGTTAAACAGCAGGTAGGCGACGATGAAGACCGTGTAAAGGGCCAGGATGACCGCAGATACTCGCTGCATCAACCAATCGGACAGACCGCTACGGCCAAAACTAGTGATGTTGGTTACCATACCCAAACTCCTGCCAGAATAATCAGAACCGCACTGACTACGACCGTAGCCTGTGCTTTTTTCACGCCACCCTCCAGGGTCACGCCAATGTTGGCATCCATGAGCAGGTGCTTGATGCCTGCCACGAAGTGGAATGCCAGGGCAGACAGCAGGCCCCAGGCAACGAACTTGGCGAAGACGTTGTTCGCCAGGGCGTTGCTGACAGCGTCAAAGCCAGCCGGAGATGACAGGGATTTGCCCAGCGCCCAGAAAGCGAAAATCAGGCCGACGAACAGGATCACGCCGGTGATACGGTGCGTAATCGACGTCAGCGCTGGCAGTGGGAAATGTATCGTTGTCAGGTCTAGGTTTACGGGTCGTTTGCTATTCACGGCGTTATACACACTCTCTTGGCCCGCTCAGCGACGGTCGGGCATAACCCGAGCGGGCGGTGGTTGCTGGAAGGGGCTCGGCCGTTGCCAAGTCGGGCACGACCACCTACCTGCCGGTCGCGCGCCGTGGATTATAAGAACCTTAGCCCCTGCTGACAAACCGATCTCAGACTTAACTCGACCATGGTGCAAGAAAATAGCCAATGGTCTGAGTCGATTTTGCGATGCAGCATGGTTATAGTGACATTAGATGGACGGTTTGATAAGCCTGTTAACGTATCGTCAATCCTCTGTCACTTCGGTACTATAGATTCCGATCAATCATATACAATTATTATCCAAAACAACACATCCTGTATAAGCATGTCTAGCATTTAGGCTAATTGACAAAATGTCGCACACTTCTATAGTGGGCAAGCCTTTTCGCCGGCGCGGCATGCGAAACAACGACTTTACGTCCCAAACCGAACTCGAAAGGAGGCCATCATGGCTGACAGGAAAGCGACATTGACGGTAGACGGTCTCGACAAGACGATCGAACTACCCATGTATTCCGGCACACTTGGCCCCGACGTCATCGACGTGCGCGGCCTGGGCGCCGAAGGCCTGTTTACCTACGACCCCGGCTTCATGGCCACCTCTTCCTGCCAGTCCGCAATCACCTACATCGATGGCGGCAAGGGCGTACTGCTGCACCGCGGCTACCCCATCGACCAACTGGCAAAAGAATCCAACTTCGTCGAAGTGTGCTACACCCTGCTGTTTGGTGAACTGCCCACAAAAGAGCAGTACACCGATTTCGAATCGCGCATTCGCAATCACACCATGGTGCATGACCAGATCAACAACTTCTTCAAGGGCTTCCGTCGCGACGCACACCCGATGTCGATCCTGTGTGGCGTGGTCGGTGGTCTGGCAGCGTTCTACCATGACCACATGGACATCACTCAGGAAGAAGACCGCGTCATCAGCGCGATTCGCCTGATTGCCAAAATGCCTACCCTGGCCGCCATGTCGCACAAGTACAACGTTGGCCAACCCTTCAACTACCCGCGCAACGACCTGAGCTATGCAGAGAACTTCCTCTACATGATGTTCAGCAACCCTTGCGAGGAGTACAAGATCAACCCGGTGTACGCCAAAGCCATGGACCGCATCTTCATGCTGCATGCGGACCATGAGCAGAACGCCTCCACCTCCACCGTACGCCTGGCAGGTTCTACCGGCGCCAACCCGTTTGCCTGTATCAGTGCGGGCATCGCGGCACTCTGGGGCCCGGCACACGGCGGCGCCAACGAAGCCGTGCTGAACATGCTCGACGAAATCGGCGACGATTCCGAAGAGAACATTCAGCGCTTCGTGGACAAGGCAAAAGACAAGAACGACCCGTTCAAGCTGATGGGCTTCGGCCACCGCGTTTACCGCAACTTCGACCCGCGCGCCAAGGTCATGAAAGAGACCTGCGACGAGGTACTGGCCGAGCTGGGCCTGGCCGATGACCCGCAGCTGAAGATCGCCAAGCGCCTGGAGCAGATCGCTCTCGAAGACGAATACTTCATCGAGCGCAAGCTGTACCCGAACGTCGATTTCTACTCCGGCATCATCCTCAAGGCCATGGGCATTCCGACCAACATGTTTACCGTGATTTTCGCGGTATCCCGTACCATTGGCTGGATCTCCCATTGGCACGAAATGCTCAGCGAAAGCTACAAGATCGGTCGTCCGCGCCAGCTTTACATTGGTCATGACCAGCGTGACTACCCCAAGAAGTAATCGGCGGCTTGTACGGCGATGACTGAACGACACAAAGGCCACCCACGGGTGGCCTTTTGCGTGCAGCCTACCCCTTCATGACACCACTCCCCCATCAACAACAAAGGTGCTTTATGTCTTCTATTACTACCGTTGCCTTTATCGGCCTGGGCGTCATGGGCTATCCCATGGCAGGACACCTGGCCAAGCAGGGCCTGACCACCCGCGTTTATAACCGCACGGCCGCCAAAGCCCAGGCATGGGCCGATCAGTTCGGCGGCACGGCCCACGCCACGCCCGCCGAGGCGGCCCAGGGCGCCGATCTGGTGCTGGTGTGCGTGGGCAATGACGACGACGTGCGTCAGGTCACCACCGGCGAGCACGGCGTACTGCAGTCCATGGCCCCAGGCAGCTATCTGGTGGACCACACCACGGCCTCAGCCGACCTGGCACTGGAGCTGGATGCCGCCTGTCGCCAGAAGAGCATTCACTTTATCGATGCCCCGGTATCTGGCGGCCAGCAAGGCGCAGAAAACGGCGCGCTGACCATCATGTGCGGCGGTGAACAGGCCCCTTTCGACGCCGTCGCCCCCGTGCTTGACCACTATGCTCGCGCTGTCACGCTCATGGGCCCCGCCAGCAGCGGCCAGCTCACCAAAATGGTCAACCAGATCTGCATCGCCGGCCTGGTACAAGGGTTGGCAGAGGGGCTGCACTTTGCCGAACAGGCAGGACTGGATCAGCATCAAGTGATCGAGGTGATTTCGAAAGGTGCCGCAGGATCCTGGCAGATGGAAAACCGCCACAAGACCATGATCGCCGATGAGTATCAGCACGGCTTTGCCGTCGACTGGATGCGCAAGGATCTGGGCATCTGCCTGGAGCAAGCGCGCAGACTGGACGCCACGCTACCCGTCACCGCACTGGTGGATCAGTTCTATGCCGACGTCCAGCGTATGCAGGGTGGCCGGTGGGACACCTCTTCGCTGTTGAAGCGTCTCCGCAAAGGCGAATAGCGCTTGACATTTTGACACTGACAGCCGGATCAGGGTTTTCCACACTATCTGTGGATAACCCTGTTCACAACCACTACAAAACGTCCCGTAATCGCCATGAACAGTGACCCAGCCTTAAATTGGTCATTTTTTAACCTCTCATAAGCCATTGATTTAAAAGAGATTAAGCTAAGACGCTGATTTTTTATGTCATATTCACGAGGCTGTGCACAACCCTTTACCCAGACGAGCAAAAGTGGACAAGTCAAGCACAATATTGACAAAAAAAGCGATAAATTGGCTAAAACGCCAAACAGGAAGCAGCCGAAAAGGCAACGCGACATTGGGTTGCTATCGAGACTTTAAAAAAGGGGGAAATACAAAAAACCAGAAGAAGGTGGCGTCCCATAGGGGGTTCGAACCCCTGTTCCCGCCGTGAAAGGGCGGTGTCCTGGACCACTAGACGAATGGGACGTATCTACCTTTTTACATCATGGTACATCGTTAGCATGGGCTAATGATGGTGGAGCCTAGCGGGATCGAACCGCTGACCTCAACACTGCCAGTGTTGCGCTCTCCCAGCTGAGCTAAGGCCCCACATGTCGTGAAGACGGAACGTATATTACTGATTACGCTCGCCTTCGTCAACCCTGTTTTCGCAAGAAGCGTCAAATATCTCGCTTGCCGCTCATCTGACGCTCCCTGCCCCTCTGTTTTACAGGTCGAGCGTTTACAGGTCGCGGAACTCTTTTTCGAAGCGTTTCGCCTGCTTTTTCGATACGCCACCCAATACCTCGATAGCGTGGCGCAAGCGGGCCCGCGTCACGTCCGACCCGAGAATCGCCATGGCGTCCATGACGGATGTGCTGGAAGCACTGCCCGTAATGGCAATGAACACCGGCGCCAGAAACGCCTTCATCTTCAGCTCGAAGTGTTCCGCCAGGTGTTTGACTTCCGTCAGCAGCGCTTCCTTGTGCCAGGCATTGACGGCTTCGAAGCGCCACACCAAAAACTGCAGCAGCTTCACCAGCTCTTCGTCTTCCAGCTTGATAGCGTCGAAATCCTGCTTTTCCAACGGGGGCAGCCCAGAGAAGAAGTGGCCCGCCAGCGGAATCACCTGCGAGAGCGTCTCGACCCGCGGGCGAACCTGGGGCAGGATCTGCTTGACATAGGCATCGTTGAACGCCCACTCGCGCAGCGCCTGCAGCAACGCGTCATCATCCAGGTCTTCACGAATATAAACGCCGTTCAGCCAGGTCAGCTTCTCCAGGTCGAATACCGGCCCACCCAGCGATACCCGCTGAATGTCGAACTCAGCCATCATTTCGCTCAGGCTGAACTTTTCGCGTTCGTCCGGCATCGACCACCCCATCCGCCCCAGATAGTTGGTGACGGCCTGAGACAGGAAACCCATGCGACGATAATAGTTGATCGAGGTCGGGTTCTTGCGCTTGGAGAGCTTCGACTTGTCCGGGTTGCGCAGCAGCGGCATGTGGCAGAGCTGGGGCATTTCCCAACCGAAGTAGTCGTAGAGCAGCTGGTGCTTGGGTGCCGAGTTGATCCACTCTTCGCCACGCAGCACATGGGTGATGCCCATCAAATGGTCATCGACCACGTTGGCCAGGTGATAGGTGGGCATACCATCGGACTTCATCAGGATTTGCGCGTCCACCTGCGCCCACTCCACCTCGATTCTGCCGCGCAGCATGTCGCTGACCACACAGACGCCTTCACTGGGCACGTTCATGCGGATGACATACGGCCAGCCTTCCTGTTCACGACGCGCCTGCTCGGCGGCGTCCAGCGCCAGGTCTGCAGGCTTCAGGGCCAGATGCAGGCCTGCTTCCTTGCGGGATTCACGCAGCTCGTCCAGCTCTTCACTGGTGCGGTAGCACTTGAAGGCATGCCCGGCGTCCAGCAACTGCTGTGCATACTGTGCATAGATATCGCCGCGCTCGCTTTGACGGTAAGGGCCATGCGGGCCGCCTACATCAGGGCCTTCGTCCCATTCGAGCCCCAGCCACCGTAACGAGTCGAGAATCATCTGTTCTGATTCAGGGGTAGAACGCACCCGATCGGTATCTTCAATGCGCAAGATGAACTGACCACCGTGCTGACGGGCAAAGCAGAGGTTGAACAGCGCAATATAGGCCGTGCCTACGTGCGGGTCCCCAGTGGGGGAAGGCGCAATACGAGTACGTACGGTCATCAATCTATCCTTGTGGCGGTAAATGCATCTCCACATTATACGCGCCCCAGCTATATCCAACAGCACCCGCAGGGGAACGAGTTTACCTCAAAAGCGTCATAACCCAAGCTCAATGTCCACGGTGTGAAAGATGCGCGTTAAAGCACAATCGCTTAGTATGGTGTAGTACCCATGATTCGTGTTCATGTATGCGAACGATTCTCATCGTTTACAGCGTGTTCTGAGCGCCACCGAATAGGTGGAAGTACACTTAACGAGCTGATTTAGCTCATCGATAGGAAGATGAAATGGAATCGCTAGGCTCACGTATCAAGCAATTGAGGCTTAGGGCCAAGCTCAACAAAGCTGCCCTAGCACGTAAAGTTGGCGTGTCGGATGTCACCATTTCTTATTGGGAATCTGGGGCAATCAAACAGATCGGCCATGAACGCCTGGTGGCGCTCGCGGACGCACTGGATTGCTCGCTAGCTACCCTATTGGAAGGAGACAGCGCGCCACAACTGCTCACCCTGAACCATACTGGTCCCCTCCCCTGGGAACAGGTTCAGGCCACTGCTATCACCGTGCCGCATCACCTGCCGTTGAAGATCGACTGGAAAGCACCTTGCGTGATGGTGACACCTGCCAAGGAAGCAGATTTTTCACCAGCGTCGGCGGGAGACCTGCTGCTCCTCGGCCCGACACACGTGTTCCACAAGGCTGGGCATTACCTGGTACAACGGGATGATCAATACGTCATTGAGCACTATACAAAAGCGCCCAATAGCACCTCGATCCATGCCGTTCTGCTTGCCCACTGGTGTGCTGCCTAAAGCATCTTTACCTCCCCGTCCCTAATTGTCCTCAAACACGTCCACCTGGTCGCGCGTTCGTCTTGGTTCACTGCCTATCAAGAGACGCCGCGAGTAGGTGGCCACCTGACCCAACCCATGGCGGGACTGGCTGACCAGCTCTCCCGCCAAATGCTCACCCAGATCACCAATCCGTGCCCGCACGCTAGCTGGCTGAACAGCGGCTTCGGAAAGCTGTACTCGCACCACGTAACCGCCATCCGGCAACCCACTTCCCGTACCCAGCGGCCCGACTTCGAACTGCCCTTCCCTGACTTGAGTACGTGCCTGCCAGCGCACTCGGCTCAGCTCACGCTCGACCACGACCTGTACCTGGGCTCCGTCCGGCAAGTTGGTCTGGCCCGCAATCATCAATCGGCGATCAGAGAGTAGTTGAGCAGAGGTCGACACCTCCACCTCCAGCGGCTCGATAGGCTCGGCTTCCGCTACTGGCTCGGCCGCGGCGGTCTCTTCCGCCTGGACCGTCTCTGTCGGCGCCTCCTCTTCAGGACCACTGCAGCCCTGCAACATCAATGCACCCAGCAGAGCGGCTCCTGCGTAACCTAGCGCTTTCCCCATTACCACGTCTTCCCCTTGTTATTGGCGGATACCTACCATACCGCCTTTGACCACAAAAAACGCAAAGTGATGCAAGCATTTACCCAATATCAGACCAGGCTTGAGAAGCGCTTTGAAGGACACGCGGAATTGCTGGGGTTATGGATATCGACATCGCTTCATCCCTTTGCAAAAGCCACCCCATCGAACGCCTTCGCGCGCGTCGCCGCCAGAAGCCACCACCCACCAGCGCGGCCTGAAAGATCGCGTCACCCGCGACCGCCCCCGCGTCGAGTACGCCCAGCGGGTGCGGCTCATCTATCGTAGGGAAAGAGGGATGGCTAGGTAAGGTCGCTCAGTTCAACCTCTAAAGCAGTCGCAATACGGGTCAGCACACTCAACGAGCCGCTTTTTTTCCCTGACTCTATTTCGGAAAGGTACCCTTGGCTGATCCCTGCTTTTTCCGCCAGCTCACCTGCACGTAGTCCACGGTATTCGCGGTACACCTTCACGGGTGCCACGCCATCCAGCAGCGCATCCACAACCGCCACAGGAAATGACTCTTCACCACGCGCCACCACCGCGTTGGCAGCGTCAATATCGTCCTGGTCTTCCAGCCGCGCAAGCAACGCTTGGTACTCCTGCTCAGGCAGAACCACTAACCGCTCGCCCGTGGGCGTTTGAATAATTTGAGGTATGCTCATGCAGCCTCCTGTAAATTGTCTGGTGCGTTATGGGCACTTTATTGATAAACGCCGCCACGGGCACCGATGTTAATGATGTCGAGTACATCGCCATGCTCGTCGATGATCACCCGCCAGTCGCCTACCCACAGCCGAATATAATCGCTCCCCTTCAAGGCCTTCACATTGTTGCGCTGGCTTTCCGGGTCTTCCGCATAGGCCTTGATTTTGCCTTGTATGCGCTTCGACTCAGGTCGCGGCATTCGCTGCAACACCTTCAACGCGCTTTTACGGTAAGTGATCGTTTTCATTACCACCATTATAGCTAACAGCGAATTAGCAGCAAAAAATTTTAGCTTTTAGCTAAAAAACATCCATCATTCCCGCCAGCCTATTCGGTGTCACTAACCCCACGCTCGGTGGCCAGCCCGGAATCCGTGGAGGTCGTGCTTACCATTCTCTTCCGCGAAGCCGATGGCCAACCCAGCCAAGCGTTGCTGGACGCCGTTCGCAAGCGCGTCGATGAACGCCGCCCGCTGACGGATCGCCTCACCGTGCAAGCCGCCACCCTGCTGCCGTTCAGCATCACGGCGATGCTGGCCCTGCGCATCGGCCCCGACCTACTGCCCGAAACACCGCTCACGCTCGCAGGCTTCAAGCCCCAGATCGACGCCACGGCCTGGCTGATAAGCGAGGTCACGCACAATTTCACGGAGCAGGGGTATACCTGCAGCATTCGTATGGAGAGGCGTTAGCGGTACACAAACCATTGGCTCTCTGAACAGCAAACAGGGTTATTGGGGTTATAAATTTTGACAGGCTCACATTTCAGGGTTATAGTAACCCCATGTTCAACGACAAAGGGGCAGGAGGTGAACAGCAGAGTACTGATCAAGGAACTGGAAGCGGATGGATGGACATTACTCAGAGTCAAAGGCAGCCACCACCACTTCAGGCACCCGACCAAACCCGGCACCATCACCGTGCCACATCCGAAAAAGGATCTGAAAACGGGATTGGTCAAAGGAATCAGGAAAAGCGCTGGCCTCGAATGAGGCTGGCCACTGCTGCCCCCACTGATAGAGGTGAGCCATGTTATTTCCCATTGCCATTGAACGCGGCGACGAACAACACGCCTATGGCGTCGTCGTGCCCGACCTGCCCGGCTGCCACTCCGCAGGCGACACCTTCGAAGAGGCCCTGGCCAACGCCAAAGAAGCCATCGATGGCTGGCTGGAAGTCGCGGTCGAGTACGGCGATCCCATCCCCGAAGCCACGTCCATCGAACACCACATGGACAATCCCGACTTCACCGGCTGGATCTGGGCCGTCGTCGATATCGACGTCACCCCGTACCTGGGCAAAAGCCACAAGATCAACGTCACCCTGCCCGACCTCCTGGTCAAACAGATCGACGACTTCGTCGCCCGCCACCCCGGCGACAAAACCCGCTCTGGCTTTCTCTCCCGCGTCGCCATGGCCGAACTGGCCAGGAACAAACAAGCCAGCTAAGCCCCAAACAAAAACCCCCAGCCATTCCATGGCTGGGGATATCGGTGCCGCATCCTTCTGACGAGGCGGAGTCCGTCCCGCGTGCTTCCAAGCGACTGATTTATCATCTCAAAAAATCATCCAGGCAGCTGTAAGCCATCGCTGATTCTTGTGTAAGAAATTGTCTACACCGCCCAACACCGCGCCTGCCTCACCACCACCCCACGAAACTGCGTCGCCGTGATAAAGCACCCTTCCCCACCCAAAGGCGGCAACAAGCGGCAGCGGCTGCCCACGTGGTGGGTTTTGAAGAGCCAATACTCGCCCTCTACCTCCGCCACCACCAAATCGGCGTGGCCATAAGAGCGCGCTTCGTCCACCACCAGCACGTCGCCCTCCATCCATGGCCCACCTGGGGCACGTCGTCGTTGATCTCCACCAGAAAGCAGGCCGGCGGAATTTTTCGCCGATCTATCTCTGCTACCTCCGGGTGCTCCACACCCACCACGGCAGTCCCTAGGTAGGTCACTCGCATGCTGTTGCCCTGTGCTAGCTCCACATTTGGCGACGTGCCATGGCATTGGCACGTCACGCCCCTAACGCCTTATACTGTATAAGAAACCAGCCATTGACAAGGGTTATGGAAAGGCACTTTCAGCCAATAAGATGTGGGCACCATGGATGTACTGCTCGGGCAGATAGTAAAAGGCAAGGCACGGCACACTTGGGCCTACCGGAAAAAAGACTCCTGGAGCCTACGCTGTGCGAACCGTAGCCACGACGCACTGGGATCTGATGAAGGCGTATACGGATGAGAAGGCAGCAAAATGAGCGCTGACCACATCATTGGTGAGGCACTCAAATGGCGTGAAATAACGCTACGACGCAAGAACGCAATGAAGAAATAACGCACAGGGGGTGTGCCAACGCCATCAGGGAGCGTTAGAATCCCACCTTCTCGAATATCACCATCCCGTGAGGGAGCTAAGGTTTAGGACAACATCATGCCAACAGCAGTGTCACTTTTCTCAGGTTGCGGGGGCTCCGACGCTGGTATCATCAATGCTGGCTTTGATGTGCTGATGGCCAACGATGTGTTGGCCTATGCAAAGGCAGTTTATGAGCACAACCACCCAGAGACTGACTACCGCCTTGGAAGCATAAGTGGAATAGAACATTTCCCTGATGCTGAGTTACTGGTGGGCTGCTACCCATGCCAAGGGTTTAGCCAAGGCGGCGTGCGTGATGCTGGTCGCCAAATCAACACCCTTTATCTCGAATTTGCCCGTGCCCTGTACCAAATCAAGCCAAAAGCGTTCATCGTTGAAAATGTCTCTGGCATGGTGCGTAAGAATTACGCCCACCTGCTTCAGGATCAGCTTCGCGTGTTCACTGAGGCTGGCTATAACGTGTCATTCCAAGTGCTTAACTCAGCAGATTTTGGCGTTGCCCAGGAGCGAAAGAGAATTTTCATCGTCGGGCTTCGTGACGATTTTGGAATTGAGTACGAATTCCCCCAGCCGACCCACGGCGTTGTAGGCGGGCAAGCTAAAGCCACCATAGAAGACGCCATTGGCGGTATGCCTGAGTGGCCGGAAGGTGAGTTTTACGATCTCGATTTTCATTGGTACTACCTCTCCAGAAACCGCCGGAACGGCTGGAAAGAACAGTCAAAAACGATCGTTGCCAACCCGCGCCACATGCCACTGCACCCGATGAGCCCTCCATTGGAGAAGCTTGAGCATAACGTGTGGCGTTTCATACATGATGGACCCGCTCGCCGATTTAGTTATCGCGAAGCAGCCAAGTTACAGGGATTTGGAAATCTTGTTTTCCCGGAACATAAATCGGGCAGCATGAGCATGCGCTATAAAGTTGTAGGAAACGCTGTGCCACCGCCCCTTTTTGAGGCAGTAGCACGGGCTCTACCAAACATTTGGTATTAATAAAAAGAAGTTTCAAGGGCTTCTTGAATTGTTTCTGACTTCATAATTTCCCTAACATTAATTTCGTATTGCTTAGCAATTTTGATAATACGAAAGCGATCAACAACAATAGCTCTAGCAAAGTCTGAATATTTCAACCAGTCCTTCCCGTCATTTGTAAGCATAGATTGGGGCATAAAATAATAAGAAGCCCATTCATACCCTACTTTCAGGTGTAGCGCTAATTTACCAGGGGATGCTTCTAACATTTTCATGCCAAATTCTTCAGCCGTGCAACCACACTGAGCAAAGGCCATAGGGACTAAATTGCGGTCATCGGACATTGGGTGCCACGCCACTAAATCCAACCCACCATCACCTCGATCACGTTCATTAAAATGCGACCGTTTAGTATCTAACTTCCCCCAAACATCTTGTGCAAGAAGTGAAAGTTTATCGTACAAGTGGCCTTCATACCTACTTGACTTGTCTTTACCGAATTGATGTACCACCCAGCCATCTGGCATTAAGCATTTGAATATGGCATAACTAATTTCTTCAAATGGGCCCGTTAGCTCATGACGACGAGAGCGTGGGCAATAGCGTAGCGCAGAAGATATTAAAAGTTGCAAATAAAAATAATGCCAATCATTCAGCTCTTGCCTTAGGTGAATTGACTGGAGTTCTTCATCGAAATAAAAGGGGTAAAGCTCATCGCCATAATGCCTCAGCCTACTCTGTAAATGTACAAAACGCTCGTAAGTTTTCTGTTGCAAACGATCATTTTTAGCTGGAGTAGATTGATACATATCATCATGTTGAAAATCATCAACTTTAATACCTAAATCATAGGCATATTCCTCATCTGAAATATCATCCGCGTCATCTCTCGTATCTGTCATCTCTTCCTGTGTTTCCATCAAATCAGAGCGAGAAAAAGCTTTATCAGGATGAACTAAGCAGCGAAGTTCAATATAGTCATTCCATACAAATACGTCAGGCAGCCTTGGTAAAGAATCTAATTTTGTCAGGATACCATTATTCATCATCTAATCGCCCTTGAATAACCAAACGAATACTTTTTGTTAATTCGAAAATATTTTGAATTTCTTCGTAGTGGCTTTTATCGAGCTCTTTGACCGCGGGCAAAGTTTCATAAGCCAAACTTAACCGCTTTTTTGCCGCTTCAAGCATTTGTGAAAAAGCAACTTGCGGCCCTTCAGTCATAAGAAAGGCTTCATTTAAATCTCCTTTCTTTTTTAGATTCAAAACTGCATCCTGATTGGCCACAACAGCTGCAAGGTCTTTAAGCTTCCTTGAATCAGAGACAATAGTATTTCCCTGTTGATCTTGGGAATATATCCAAGAAAACACGTCCTTGAGTCTATCTTTTTCCACATGCTCACACTGGGTATCAACTTTGCTATCAAGACCAATATAATCTGAAATATTTCTATAACCAATAGCAGTAGTTAACAGTGTAAATTCGATACTTTTTTCATTAATGCCCGGCAAATTGAAAAACTCACTATCTTTCGCCTTATCATATAATTCAAGACCCGTAAGCATAGTTCCAACATAGTCAGATCTACTGCCTATCTCCTTAGCGAGCATTTTGAGTTGCTCATCTTCTGGCTCATTGGCATATATATCTTCTCTTAATTGTTTTAAGTATCTAGCTTTAGCAAGCGGCCCCCAAGCTTTTATCCCAGTAATGTGGCGAAAACCCAAATATCTTAAGATATCTTTTCTCTCTGAAAAAATTATACACGGCACTTTATTAGGTTTTTCGGACGCATCGTCTATTATTGAAACAACACTTTTAAGTCTTTTTGGAGTTTCAAGCTCTCCGTTGAGGAGTTTCAAAGCAGCTAAGCGGCGATTACCTTCAACGACATAATAATCATCACTACTTGGCACCTGCGCCACCAGTAATGGCTCACCTTCAAAGTAGCCTTGAACCCCCACGCTTTGCATAATCTCTGCAACACGCTCATCTCGAATCATCTTCTCTAAGATGACGCTGTCTGCTCCAGACGAAACCTCTCTAGGAAACCTAGGGTTTTCTGGATCAAACAATAACTCACTTGTATATAATTCTTTTGAATAAGGATATTTGGCCATATCGCACCCCAAATTAAAATTCATGCATTAATAGGCTGTTAATAATTATTCATATCAGTAATAAGAAATGCTTTTCTACCAATACGCTGTAAACTCAAACCACCCGCCCAATCCGAACCACACACCGCCCCAAGATTTCCACATCGTGCATATCCTGCGGCTTGATCATTTCCGGCTGGTAATGGTCGTTATCGCTAATCAGATACAGCGCCCCGCCCGCCAGTCGCTGTACCCGCTTAATCCGCCGCTCACCAGCAGCAAGAACACCCCTTCCTACTTCGGGTCGCGGTTGCTGCGATCCACCAGCACCCAGTCGCCATCGGCCAAGGTGCCGTCCATCGAATCGCTGCACGTTGACGAGCACTTCCTTCAGCGCAAGCTGGCACGTGTGAACGAGCGCTGCGGGTTAAAATGCATCGTTTTTGATATTTAGAGCCTAACTCATGAACCCTCACAACACCATTAACCCTAAGCTGAATTATGCCACGTGAGGCTGCCAGCAGCCCATGATGGCCTAGCTCAACAAGCTCGCATGTGCCGAGATGAAGCGGATTCAACAGCTTGAAGTGCTTTCCAGGAAGGCCCCTGCTCGCCTGCTGATGCTGCGCGGTATTGCACAGGGCAAACAAGACATCCTCTCCACCGGATAGCACGGTGATGAAATCCTCGGCCTGGCGCGGCCACTTCTGAGCCCGAGCGTTGTTGCTGCACGTTTTACTCTGTGAGCGATGGCCTTTCTTCCGTACAATAGTCCGCCATTCCCCTTGCCGCTTCTGAAGACTCGCTATTGGTGTACCACGATTTTTGGAAAGTGGGCGTTCTCCGCCACTAGGTACACTGGCGGTACACTGAGGGCGGTTTTTAACGGTATCAGGTGGCAACATATGCGCATATTCTTACAGTTACAGAATTTCTTAAATGACTGATTTCATTAGCAACAACAGTGCCGACAGGGGTAGATTGTTTTCTGTGGCCCCCATGATGGATTGGACCACAAGAGACTACCGTGCGTTCGCTCGCACCTTGACCAGGCGTGCGCTGCTGTATACCGAGATGGTGACCACCGGTGCGGTGCTGCACGGTTCCCCGCGTGAGCGCTTTTTGGGGTACAGCGAGGTGGAGCATCCGATTGCCCTGCAGTTGGGGGGCAGCGATGCGGGAGAGTTGGCGGAGTGTGCTGCGATTGCTGAGGCGTGGGGGTATGACGAGGTCAACCTGAACGTGGGCTGCCCCAGTGACCGGGTGCAGAACAACATGATTGGCGCCTGCCTGATGGGCCACCCCGAAAAAGTGGCCGCCGCAGTCAAGGCCATGCAGGCGGCGGTGTCGATTCCGGTGACGGTGAAATGCCGTATTGGTATCGATGACCAGGATGAAGACGCCGATTTGGCGCGGTTCATTGATATCGTGGCTTCGGCAGGCTGCAGCGTGTTTACCGTTCACGCCCGCAAAGCCTGGCTACAGGGGTTATCCCCGAAAGAGAACCGTGACATTCCACCGCTGAACTACCCTCGGGTGCATCGCTTGAAGCAGAGCCACCCCGAGCTGCACATTGGCATCAACGGCGGGATTAAAACCCTGGACGAGTGCCAGGCGCAGCTGGAGCACGTGGACAGCGTGATGGTAGGCCGCGAGGCGTACCAGAGCCCGTGGCTACTGGCCGGTGTCGATGAGCAGCTGTTTGGTGAGCCCGGTCCGGCCCGCACGCGCCTGGAAGCGGCCACGGCCTTTCGCCCCTATATTCAGCAGCGCCTGGATGAGGGCGCCAAACTAAATCATATTACGCGGCATTTGCTGGGGCTGTTCCAGGGCTGCCCGGGCGGGCGCCGGTTCCGCCGTCATCTGTCGGAACACGCCCATAAAGAGGGTGCGGGGTTACGCTTGTTCGATGACGCGCTCGGCCTGGTGCGCGAGCCGGAGACCGATACACCGCCAGTAGAAGAGCAAGCAACAAAACAGCCCGTGGCCTGACGGCCAACGGGCTGTTCCGAACAAACGCCCAGCGAGCTGATCGCTGGGCGTTTTCGTTCAAGAGGCTACTGTTCGCGAACGCCTTGCTCGATACGCTCTCCCACCTCCTGGTCGATATTGCGCCAATACTCGAACGCCCGGCCCAATACCGGCTCAGAGACGCCTCCCGAGAGATGCCCGACCACATTGGACACCAGCCGTTCGCGCTGGGCGTCGTCCATCACGTCGCGCACCAGCGCGTGGGCCTGGCGCCAGTCATCGTCATCTTTTCTGAGTGTGTAGGCCGTCCGTATGAATTGCCCGTCGGTCGACCACACGGCGTCTTCCGGGAAGCGCTGCCCATCTGCCTTGGGGCCACCCTTGCTGTTGGGTGCATAGGTAGGGTCGGTGGCGTGACGAATACGCATTGCGCCCCCTTGGCCATAGCTGTGCACCGGGCATTTGGGCGTATTGACCGGAATGTGCTTGTAGTTCACCCCCAGCCGAGCACGGTGCGCGTCGGCATAGGAGATCGCCCTTGCCAGCAGCATCTTGTCCGGCGACAGCCCCGTGCCCGGCACCATGCTGTTGGGCTCAAAAGCGGCCTGCTCGATTTCACTGTGGAAATCAGTGGGGTTCCTGTCCAGCGTCAGCTTGCCCACCTCGATCAGCGGGTAGTCGTCATGGGGCCAAATCTTGGTCAGGTCGAAAGGGTTGATGCGGTAGGTTTTGGCATCTTCGAAGGGCATGATCTGCATCTTCAAAGTCCAGGTAGGGTGATCCCCCCGCTGAATGGCTTCGAAGAGGTCACGACGGTGGTAGTCGGCATCGCTACCGGCCATCTGGTCGGCCTGCTCCTGGGTCATGCACTTGATGCCCTGGTCGGTCTTGAAGTGATACTTCACCCAAAACCGCTCGCCTGCCTCATTGACCCACATATAGGTATGGCTGGAATAGCCGTTCATGTGCCGCCACGTGGCAGGAACGCCCCGGTCTCCCATCAGCCATGCCACCTGGTGGGCCGACTCGGGCACCAGCGTCCAGAAATCCCACTGCATGTCGTGGTCTCGCAGACCGTTGTCAGCCCGGCGTTTCTGGGAGTGAATGAAGTGCTGAAACTTCATCGGGTCGCGAACGAAAAACACGGGGGTGTTGTTACCCACCATGTCGAAGTTGCCTTCCTCGGTGTAGAACTTGATGGAAAACCCGCGGGGGTCCCGCCAAGTGTCTGGGCTTCCGCTCTCGCCTGCCACGGTCGAGAAGCGGATCAGCACATCGGTCTTCTTGCCCGGCTGTAGAAAGCCAGCCTTGGTGTACTGGCTGACATCCTGAGTCACTTCAAAATGACCAAACGCCCCGCTGCCTTTGGCATGGGGCTGACGGTCAGGAATCATTTCACGGTTGAAAGCCGCCATCTGCTCCATCAGATAGTGGTCATGCATGACGATGGGACCATCGGCCCCTACCGAAAGCGAGTGCTCGTCGCTGGCAACCGGAATACCGGCTTCGTTGGTGGTGGAGTGCTGGTGACTACTCATGGCGCTTCCTCCTTGTCACATTCGACCAGACGCCGTTGCGTCGTTGGAAATGGCCCACAGCGCACGAGGCTTTCGCCTTTGCGCTGGCTGGCTCCCCCACAGGTATAGTCAACAAGCAGGCATATCGCCATCCATGGCGCCTTAACGTTGGCTATTGAAGCGATCAATATTTGCTATTAAAAAGCTCAATACAGGGAGTCGGGAGGCGGTTCCAGGCTGGATTGAAAGCTTTCGATGGCCGTCTCGGCTTCTTCTATCTCATCGAAACGAGCGATGTGATAAAGCGCTTCGCCTTCATTGGCCAGCGGCAGGCGGCTCATGCCAATCACGATGCCATCGGCCATGGCCAGCACTTCGCCCTCATCATTGCCGAAGGGGTCCGCTACCTTGCCCAGCACTTCGCCCTTGGCCACGCGCGCCCCCAGGCGCACCTGGGGCCGTAAAATGCCATCGATAGGCGCACGCGCCCAACTGGAGCCATTGGCCAGCTCGGCGGGGGCGGGGGTACGGCGGCGCTGCTCGCCACTCAGCATGCCCAAGCGGCGCATGACTCTGAGGATGCCTTTGACGCCAGGCGCAATCGCCCACTCATCGAAACGCAATGCCTCACCGGCTTCATAGGTCAGCACGGGAATGCCCAGGTTCTGCGCGTAGTGGCGCAGGCTGCCTTCCCGCAGTTCGGCATTCAGAATGACCGGGGCCCCAAAGGCATCGGCCATGCGCTCGGTTTCGCTGCCAGGGGTCAACTGCGCACGAATTTGCGGCAGGTTGGTGCGATGAATCGCCCCCGTGTGCAGGTCGATGATATGCGTCGCATGATCGACGATCTCATCTCTGAACAGCGCGGCGATACGCCCCCCCAGCGAGCCCTTTTCGCTGCCTGGAAAGCAGCGGTTCAAGTCGCGGCGGTCGGGCAGGTAGCGGGTCTGCTGCAAGAAACCGAAGACATTGACCACCGGCACGGCAATCAGCGTTCCGCGCAGGCTGTTGATGGACTTCGAGCGCAGTACGCGCCGCACGATTTCCACGCCGTTGATTTCATCCCCATGAATACCGCCACAGACCAGCATGACCGGCCCCTCCTTGCGGCCATGCACCACCTCGACGGGAATATGCAGCGGTGTGTGGGTGTAGAGGCGTGCCACCGGCACATCGATCTGTGACCGCTGGCCGGGCAACACCTCATGCCCGGCTAGCGTAAAAGGCGCTCGCCCCATGACAACTCCTCGATCAAGCATCGTGCAGTAGCTAAAAGGTTGGAAAACCTGATGTCTGACAACTCTATTTAGCATTATCCGACATCTTTGTTAACGCACGCCATGAAGTTCTGCGATTAACCATACACTTTTGAATGTAAAAAACCGACGAGTTCATATAAAATACGCCGCATACGTGTCGAGAGTGAGGTGAGGTTCCATGGCAAGAAAAACCAAAGCGGAGGCTGCGGCAACGCGCGAAGCGCTGCTGGATGCGGCTGAAGAGGTGTTTTTCGAAAAAGGCGTTGCTCGCACCTCGCTTGAGCAGATTGCCCGCCATGCGGGGCTGACCCGCGGCGCCGTCTATTGGCACTTCAAGAACAAGGGCGATCTGTTCATGGCACTGGTGGAGCGGGTGCGCATACCCTTCCAGTCATTGATCGATGAAGTCAATAACGCCGACCCACACGTCTCGCCGCTGGAAGCCATTCGCCTGGCCTGCCACGCGGGCTTGCAGCGTATCGAGCAACCTTCCCATCAGCGTATTCTGTCGATCCTGCTTCACCGCTGTGAATTCTTCAGCGATATCAACCCCATTGCCATGCAGGATGAAATCGGCGAAGAGTGCTTCGACGAAATGCTGCCGGTGTTCCAACTGGCCCAGCAACAGCAGGATATGCGCGAAGATATCAGCCCGGAAACGGCCACCCGTCTGATGCTGTGTACGCTCGGCGGCCTGTTTCATGATTGGCTGCGCACACCCGATGCTTTTTCTGTCTCCGAGCGCGGCGCAGAAATCATCGATACGCTGATCCGCATGATGCGCAAGTAAACGCTCTACTGCACCGCAGCATTGCATCTATACTACAGGCACCACATGACAGGAGCCGTGTATGGATGCCTTGGAGTTTGTACGCGTACGTGAGCTGGAGATTGCGGTTCGCATCTGGAACCCTGACGCCAAACGAACCCTGATTGCCTGGCACGGGCTGGCTCGCCACGGCGGTGATTTTGCCGCCCTGGCCCGCCAGCTAGGCAGCGAATGGCGCGTACTGGCCCCGGACACCCCAGGGCGCGGCCTATCGAGCTGGTCGCTGTTTCCCGCCCATGACTACCTTTACAGCCACTATGTCACCGTTGCCATCGCGCTGCTGGATCACTACCAGTTGGAGCAGGTGGACTGGCTGGGCACCTCCATGGGAGGGCTGCTTGGTATGCTGATCGCCGCCGACGAGCAACACGCAGCACGCATTGCGCGTCTGGTCCTCAATGACGTTGGGCCTGAACTCGACAAGGAAGGGCTGATTGCGCTGTCGAGCTACTTTGGCGTCACCCACCGTTTCAACAACTTTGCCAACCTGCAGGCAGAGCTGATCAAGCACTATGCCAGCTTCGGCATCACCAGCGAGGCGGAGTGGCGCGAGCTGGCGCTCAATAGCGCACGACGCCTGCCCGATGGCAGTTGGACCTACCACTTCGACCCCCGCATAGGCGAGCAGTTTATCCACGACACCCCCCGGGATACCTGGGCCGACTGGGCGAAGATTCGCTGCCCGCTCATGGTCATTCGCGGTGAAACGTCGGCTCTGCTGGCCGCCGAGACGCTGCCCAAAATGGCCGAGTCACAGCCATCGTTGGTGACCATGACCGTGCCGGGCTGCGGGCATGCGCCGATGCTCAACGACACCCAGCAGGTCAAACCCATACAGCGCTTTCTGACGACTCCGTTAGCCGCGCCGTCCACGGCGACACCTGCCCAGCCAGCTGGCACGTTCAGCCAGTGGCTGGCAGATGTGTGGCGTTACCTGAGAGGCGGTAGATAGGACTGGTTACGTCGGGTAGCCGTTGGGGTGATGCTTGTGCTGCAAACGCAGCCTGTTGAGACGTACCCGCGTATCCAGGTAGTCCTGCTCCATGACGCTGCGGTAGGCCCCTTCACTGGCCAGATATTTGACCAATACCCGGTGCTCACCCGGCTGGGGGCAATCCCCCGCCTTGCAATGCAAGCGCACCACGCTGTTTGGCTCATTGAGCAGCCGAGCAGTGGCACCGCCCTGCTGGTCTCGCTCGATCACCACCGCGGTAGCGCCCAGCAGGCAACGGCGC
This sequence comes from Halomonas sp. 141, assembly GCF_002810305.1. NCBI lineage: Bacteria > Pseudomonadati > Pseudomonadota > Gammaproteobacteria > Oceanospirillales > Halomonadaceae > Halomonas > Halomonas sp. 141. Next base: position 18,549 of record NZ_PINZ01000008.1, on the reverse strand, counting down.
TGGAACGGCGGGTAGCGATGCAGCCCACGCTGCAGGGCGTGACACACGGCGGCCGCCAGCGGCGAAGCAACGGCAAAGGAAGCCCACAGCACCAGCACGCCCACGGGCACTCTCAACATGCCCAGCGGTAGCCAGCGTAGCACCAGTAGTTCGACGGCCAGCGAGATGGCGCCTGCCAATAGAACGAGCAGGCTCAGCGCCAGCGAGGCCGGCACGCCTGCAAAGCCCAGCGAGACGAGCGTGCTCGCCATGTGGTCATCGCGCAGGCTATCGCGTTCGAACAGCTCCAACGGCGCCAATCGCAACAACACCAGCAGCCAATAGAGCGTGCCCAGCACCAGCAACAGGGCAAAGACGATGGTTGGAAACTGCAGAGCAGCAGACATGAAGGTTTGCATGGCGTGTTCTCCTCCGGGCAAGCTGCCCGGTCTTGTTCTCGCCTGAGCCTATTGTCGACCATTATTGTGCTACTCAGGCTAAAACGATGGTCACTTTCAGCTTAGCTCATCTTAGCCATGTCAGTAGCTCGGGCATTGCCCCGTATCAGCCTTTGGCCCGACGCCCACAAAAAACGGGCACCCCGTGGGGTGCCCGTCTGGTGGATCGCTGGCGATCAGGTCAGGTCTGATCGTGACCCAGCGCCGCCTGCTCATCCTCCTTGCGTTCAGGATGACGCTTGCGGTAGAGCCAGTCAGAAACAGTGGCAATCATGGCGTAGAAACTGGGAATGAACAGGCTGCCCAGAATGGCGACGGACGCCATGCCCACGGCCACCGTGGTGCCGATATGGTGGCTACTGACATCACTGGCCCCGGTGGCCAGGGCCAGCGGCAGCGTGCCAAAGACGAACGCCAGCGAGGTCATGACGATGGGCCGGAAGCGCAGCTCGGCCGCCGTGATCGCGGCTTCACGAATCGTCTTGCCCTGCTCTTTACGCTGCAGCTCGGCAAACTCGACGATCAGGATCGCGTTCTTGGCCGCCAGCCCCACGACCACCAGCATACCGATTTGCACGTAGACACTGGTATCCAGCCCGCGCAGCACGATACCGCCAATCCCCCCGAGGAAGGCAAACGGGGTGGCCGTCAAGACCGCCAGCGGCAAGGACCAGCTCTCGTACTGGGCCGCCAGGATCAGGAACACCATCAGGATACCGAACACGATGGCCAGCATGGCGGTATTGCCCAGGTTGGCCTCCTGATACGCGGTACCGGTCCAGCCCATGCCCCAGTTCGGCCCCAGCGTTTCCAGCACGACTTCTTCCATGGCCGCGATGGCTTGCGCCGAGCTGTAGCCCGGAGCCGCCCCGCCCTGGAACTGCGCCCCGATGTACACCCCGAAGCGTGACACTACCGAAGGTCCTACCTGGCGCTCCAGCGTCACGAACTCGGATAACGGGATGCGCTCACCGTTGCCGCCCCGCACGTAGACATTGTTGATGTCTTCGGGGGTCTTGCGGAACTCGTCCTCGTTCTGCAGATACACCTGGAAGTTACGGTTCTGGTAGCTGAAGAAGTTGACGAAGCCATTACCAAAGGTATTGGAAAGTGCCGAAGAGATATTCTCCAGGGCCACGCCGTAGCTCAACGCCTTCTGCTGGTCGATCTCCGCCCGGAACGAGGGAACGTTCATGTTGAACGTGGAGAATACTTGATTCAGCGCAGGGTGCTGGTTCGCCGCCCCCATGATCTGCAGCGATGCTTCATACAGCTCACGGGGCGATGCGCCGTCGAAGGATTGCAGGTAGCCGGTGAAGCCCCCAGTGGTCGACAGCCCCATGATGGGCGGCACGTTGAAGGCCATGGCCGAACCACCGTCGATGCTGGCACCCAGCTGCATGATACGGCCCACCAGCTCGTTGGCGGTCAGGTCGCGCTCCGACCAGGGCTGCATGTTGACGAAAATGATCCCGCGTGCGGTGTTCACCGCGCTGGAGAGAATGTCATACCCCGCCACCGCCGAGGAGTACTGCACGCCGGGGATATCTTCAATGGCAGCACTTAGCTCGGCCATGTAGTTCTGGGTACGATCCAGCGAGGCAGCGTCCGGCAGCGACACGCTGACCAGCACGATCCCCTGGTCCGTTTCGGGCACCAGCGTGGAGGGCGTATTGGCATACAGCCAGTAAGAGCCCGCCCCTACCGCCACGGTCAGCGCCAGCGCCAGCACCCAGAAGCGCACCAGCTTCTTCACGAACCACATGTAGAGCGCCGTGAAGCCTGCGAAGAAACGATCGAACAGGCGCAGCGGCGTGGTAATCGCACGCTTGAAAGCGGACTGACGGGTCTTGTGCAGGTTGTGCTTGATGAAGATCGCGGACAGCGCCGGGGTGAAGGTCAGTGCCATCAGCGCCGACAACGCCACCGAGATCGCCACAGTAATCGCGAACTGCTGGTAGATCTGGCCCGTGAAGCCGCCCATGAAGGCCACCGGCACGAACACCGCCGCCATGATCAGCGACGTGGCGATGACCGGCCCACCGACCTCTTTCATGGCGCGAATGGTGGCATCGCGAACGCTGATATCGTCCTCTTCGCTGAGCACCCGCTCGACGTTCTCCACCACCAGAATCGCGTCATCCACCACGATACCGATCGACAGCACCAGCGCGAACAGCGTCAACAGGTTGATCGAAAAGTCGAACAGGTAGAAGCCGGCAAAGGTACCAATCACCGAGACCGGCACCACCGACATGGCGATGACCGTAAAGCGCCAGTTCTGCAGGAAGATGAACAGAATCACGATAACGATCAGGAACGCTTCGATGAACGTCTTGAGCACCGTCTCGACGGACGCATCGATGAACAGCGTCGTATCGTAAGGCGTCACGTACTCGAGCCCCGGCGGGAAGCGTTCAGCCAGATCTTCCATGGTCGCCCGCACCGAGTTGGCCGTTTCCAGCGCGTTGGCGCCCGGCTGCTGGTTGATGATGATGGGCGTCATGGTCGCGCCGTTCAACCGCGCATCCACGCCGTAGAAAGAGGCGCCCAGCTCGATCCGCGCCACGTCTTCCAGGCGCAGTGAAGAGCCATCGGCATTGGTGCGCAGGAAGATGTTGCGGAAATCATCCGGGCTGGAAAGACGCCCGCCAGCGGTAATGGTGTAGGTATAGGCACGCGGCTCGCTCTGGGGCGTCGCGGCAAGATTACCGGCCGGAATTTCGGTGTTCTGAGCGCGAATGGCACTGGCCACTTCGCTCGGGGTCAGGTCGTACTGAGCCAGCTTGTCGGGATCCATCCAGATCCGCATGGCAAACTCGCCGCCCCCCAGCACCTCGGCGTTGCCCACCCCAGGTACCTGGCGCAGCTCATCGAGAATGTTGAGCGTGGCATAGTTCTGCATATAGACGTTGTTGTAGTCACCGCTGGGCGAGGTCAGCGCGACCAGCATCAGAATGGAGTCGGAACGCAGCTCCACGGTGACACCCTGAGACTGAACGGCCTCTGGCAACTGGGACAAGGCCCCCTGCACGCGGTTATTGACGTTGATGGTATTGATATCGCCATCGGTACCAATATCAAACGCCACGCTCAGGCTCATGATGCCATTATCAGCACTGTTCGAGGTCATGTAGAGCATGTCCTCAACCCCGTTGATGGCCTCTGCCAGTGGTGCTGCGACGGTTTGTGCCACCGTTTCGGCATCAGCTCCGGGGAACTGTGCCGTCACTGATACCGTGGGAGGTACAACGCTGGGATACTGCTCGATAGGCAGTATCCGCATCGTCAGCGCACCCACCAGTGTCAGGATGATCGCCAATACAGTGGCGAAAATCGGACGACTGATAAAAAAATTGGAGAAATTCATTATTGCGCGCCCTCTTCCCCTTCCGCGGGCGCATCACCGGCGCCTTCGGACATCTCGGCAGCCGCTTCGGCCTGCTCCTGCTGTTCCTGCGCTTCGGCTTCTTCCACGTCATCGACCAGCTGTTCTGCATCGCCATCGAAACGCACCGGGTCGATCTCCATGCCCGGCTTGAGACCCGCCGGGTCACCTACCACAACGCGCTCGCCAGGTTCCAGACCATCCACGATGATCTGCCAGGGGCCAGCCACATCACCCAGTTGAACCGTCCGCTCACGCGCCTTGCTCTCGTCGTCCAGCACGAAGACACGGGGGCCCATCAGCCCCTGGGTAACGGCAATTTCAGGCACCGCGATGACGTCGAAGCGCTTCAAGCCTTCGAGGCGTACGCGCACGAACTGGCCCGGCAGTACTTCGCCATCGGGATTATCGAACGTGGCCGACGCTTGCACCGTACTGGTGCCGGTATCCACACGAGAGCCAAGGAAATTCAAGCGACCCGCCAGCTCATCGCCAGCGCTACCCGCTAACCCGGGCACGCTGAGATGGGCGGTGATGGAGGACATGTCACCGGCGCTTGCGGCCAACTGGCGACGCAGCTCGAAGGCATCGCGCTGGGGTAGCTGAAAGCGCACTTCCAGCGGGTCCAGAGGCGTGATGGTGGCCAGCTCAGTGCCTGACGTGACCAGGTTGCCCACGTTGACTTGGCTCAAGCTGATCATGCCCGAAACGGGCGCGGTGACGTTGGAGTAGCCCAGGTCCAGATTGGCACTGGTGAGCGCGGCTTCCGCCTGTGCCACGCTGGCCTGCGCGACCCGCTGCTCTGCCAGCGCCTGGTCGTACTGCTGGCGGCTGACCGAGTTCTGGCTCAGCAGCTGCTCGAAACGCTGCGCATCCCGCTGGGCGCGTGCCAGCTCTGCCCGGGCGCTCTGCAGGTCTGCTTCACGCTGGTTCACCGTGGCCTGGTACAAGTCCGGCTCGATGGTGTAGAGGCGATCTCCTTCCTCGACCATTTGCCCGGGTTCGAAATGCCGCTCTTCCAGAAAGCCGTTGACCCGCGCCACCAGCGTGACTTCACTGTCGCTACGCAGCAGCGAAGGATAGGACTTGTTGAGCGGAATGTCCTGACGGCTTACTTCAGCGACTTCCACCGCGTGGGGTGGCGCTTCCTGCTGCTGGCCCTGCGGCTCCTGGGACGGCTGTTCCTGGCCACAAGCGGTCAGCGCCAGCACGGCGATCAGCGTCACCAGGCTCGCCCGGGTGGAGTGCATCACTCTTTTCATGCGTCGAATTCCCATTCATTTTTTCTGTACGTTGACGGATCGCAGGCGTGCCCCCATTGGCCGCGCTCAGGCGCCTGGGGTAGGAGGAGCACCAATGTCCATCGCGCGCTGGTAAGTATCAGGCGCGTTGCTTTCAGGCAGGGTGAAGTTGACGCTGTCACCGGTCAGCCAGGCATTGACTTCCTCGATGGCCGCCACGTCCAGCATGCCCGACTGCTGGCGCAGCGACATCAGATTCACCACGTAGTCGTAGCGCGCTTCGGCGTAGCTGGCGATGGCGTTATAGAGGTTCTGCTCGGCATTCAGCACATCGACGATATTGCGGGTACCCACCTCGTAGCCTGCGCGCGTTGCTTCCAGAGCGCTGCGGGTAGACACGATGGCCTGGCGGCGAGCATCCACGGTTTCCACGTTATTGCTGACCTGGGTGTACAGCGAGCGCACCTGTTGGATCGTGGTGCGCCGCTGGGACTCGAAGTCGTACTGGCTACTTTCGAGCTGGAAGGTGCCCTGGCGGATACGCGCACTGGTGCTGCCACCGGTGTAAATCGGCAGGTTGGCGGAAACGCCTACCTGGCTAGAAGAGTTGTAGCCACTGACCACATCGCTGTCGCTGTCCGAGTATTGATAGTTGGCGAACGCCTGCACGGTGGGTAGACGCCCTGCCCGGGCGACTTCCACACCGGCCCGCGACAGCTCGATGCCTGCCCGCTGGGCCAGCACCTGCGGGTTGCGCTCCAGTGCCTGGTCGACCCAATAGTCACGGTCGGTGGGCGCAGGTAGCGCAATCGGCATGGCGTCGCCCAAGGCATCGATGTTGGCGTAACGCTGCCCGGTCAACTGCTCCAGCGCTTCGAACGCCACTTGCAGGCTGCTCTCGGCGGCAATGCGGTCGGCCCGAGACTGGTCGAAGCTGGCCCGCGCCTCCTCCACTCCGGTAATCGCAATCAGCCCGACCTCGAACTGCTCGCGAGCCTGCTCCAGCTGGCGGCCAATGGCGCGCTCTTGCGCCTGACGCGCTTCCAGAACCTCATGGGCACGCAGAATATCGAAGTAGGCGCTGACCACGTCGATGAGCAGCTGCTGTTCCGTCGCGGCCAGCAGGTAAACCTGCTGATCGATCTGGCGCTCGGCCTGGTTGAGTTCCTGGCGCGTCACGGCATTGAACAGCGCCTGGGTCGCTTCCAACGACAGCGATGCGGTGTTGTAACGGTCATCGCTGACCCCCACCGCGGCCTGGTCGGCACCCACGCCGACGCCCGCTCCCCGCGCAGAACCCTGGCTTTCGTACTGCTGGTTGTGCACGACGCTCCCGGAAGCATTCACTTGGGGCAGCAAGCCGCCGCGCGCTACGTCCCGGCCCGCCTCTACGCCAGAAAATTCGGCGCGTGACGAGGCAAGGGCGGCGTTGTTGTTCAACGCATCACGGGTGATGGTGATCAAGTCAGCCGCCTGGGCAGGCAGAATGAAGGAGGAGGTCAGCACGGCCATTAGCAAGGGGCGTAAAGGGGCATTGACTGCCCAGTGTGCTAGTCGCATGGGATTGCCTCTAGGTGTCAACGTTGGAAGACGCGCGGCGCCAGCCTGAAAGAGTGGGCATTATAGTTACATTCATGTATGTATGCCAGCCTTGAACTTGGCGAATTTGTGTGTACAAAGCGCCTACCCAGCCCAAGCCCTTTTACCTTAGTCCAATGCACCGTTGGTGGGGGGCTTTTTACGCTCACGGCGCTTGAATTGCCGAGGGTCGATGCCCCATTTTTGCAGCCGGGAGGCCAGCGTCGTGGGCTTGATCCCCAATAGCTCCGCCGCCCCACCCGCGCCAGAGATCTTGCCCTGTGTCGCTGCCAGCGCCTTCAGCGCATTGTCCCGCTGGCGCTGCTGTAGCGCCTGTTCGGTCATCGGCGTTTCGGCAAGGGGCTCGGCGCCCTTGTCACGCTCCGCCATGACCTGCCCCGGCACACTGGGCTCCGGCGGCAACAGGTCGTCGAAGCAGAGCCGGCGGTCCTGGGTCACGATCACCTGTCGTTCGATGACGTTTTCGAGCTCGCGGATATTGCCAGGCCATGGATAGCGGGTCAGCAGCTCCAATTGGGCGGGAGGAATACGCACGCCCGGCTTGTTGAACTTCAAGCAGGCGCGGTGCAGAAAATGTCGCGCCAGCAAGGGCACGTCCTCGATGCGCTTGCGCAGCGGCACTGAATCGATGGGAAACACGTTGAGCCGGAAATAGAGATCCTCTCGGAAATGCCCGGCGTCGATCATCTCTTTCAAATCACGGTTGGTGGCCGCAATCACGCGCACGTCCACCTCGCGGGTGCGGTTGTCTCCCACTCGCTCGAACTGCTGATCCTGCAATACGCGCAGCAGCTTGCTCTGCAGCTCCAGCGGAATTTCTCCTACCTCGTCAAGAAACAGCGTGCCGCCGTGGGCCAGCTCGAAACGCCCCGGACGATCCTGCATCGCCCCGGTAAAGGCCCCTTTGACATGGCCAAAGAACTCGCTTTCGAACAGATCTCGCGGTATGGCGGCACAGTTGACCCGAATCAGCGGCCGGTCGCTGCGCCCACTCCCAGCATGAATGGCCCTGGCGATCAGCTCCTTGCCCGTGCCGGACTCACCGCTGATCAAGACGTTGGCCCCGGTCGGCGCCACCATGGCAATCTGCTGGATCAATTTGGCCACCGCCGGGCTGTTGCCCACGATATTGCGGTGATTGACCTCTGCCTTGATCTCCTCCTGAAGGTATTCGTTCTCCAGCTCCAGCCGCCGTTTCAGCGACTCGACCTCCTCCAGGGCATCGCGCAGCTGCTGCTCTGCCCGTTTGCGTTCGCGGATATCACGAAACAGCACCACGGCCCCCACCAGCCGCCCCATCTCGAAAATGGGGGTGCTCGTATACTCGACGGGAATCGCCTCACCGTTCTTGTGCCAGAACACTTCATCGTCGACGTGGTGCACCTGGCCATCGCTGAACGAGGCATGGATGGGGCACTGCTGCACCGGGAAATGCGAGCCATCGGCATGGGTATGGTGAAACATCAAATGCGCATCGTGGCCCACCATATCCTCGGTGCTCCAGCCCAGAATGCGTTCGGCCGCTGGATTGACGAAAGTGGTTCTGCCCTGCGCATCCAGCCCGTAGATGCCCTCTCCGGCGGCGCTGAGAATCAGCTGGTTCTGCCTTTCGATTCGCTCGAACACCTGCTCGACGCGCTGCCACCCTACATCCCCCTGGCGATGCTGACGCCCCAGCTCGGCGCGGGCGCGCCGCTGCTCGGCCTTCTGCCGGTCGATCAGGGTCAATAAGAGCCGCGGGGGGTCCGGCAAACGCTCACCGAAGACTTCTACCCGGCGTGGCTGACGCACGCTGTCCAGCACCACCAGGTCATCCGACCACGCCTGCCCGGTAGTCAATACCTCATCGGTAAAGCTGACCCACAGCGGCAAGGAGGCACTCAACCGATGGCTGAACGGCGACGCCCGCCAATCGCCCTCTTCCAGCATCAACAGTTGGCAGGCCGCCGCATTGGCAGCCACCAGCTCATCGGCCAGCGGGTCGACCACTAGCATGGCCAGCGGGGCATGGCTGGCCATGAGCTTGAGCGACGGCTCGCTCATCAACGGCTCGGTCGTCATGGGCATGGGGGGCATCTGCATCTCCTGGCGATGGCGGCGACATACCCACTACCCATACAAACAACGGGCCAATAACGATATTTCGTCATTTAAACAACGAAATATCGTTATTAACGAAAAATCGTTGTTTTCAAGCATGGCCTCCAAGATTCCACCAAACACCACAACTTATTGAATTTATGAATCTTTAAACAAAACGAACGGTTGTGGCACACAAGTCGCACTACCGAAACAGTGCCGCAACGCTCTGTTTCGCACCAAGACGGCGCAGCTAGAAGCCCATTTGCTCCTGAGAGGTGAACGCCCATGAAAGAGAACAATGACCACAGCAGTCTCGGCAACCCTTTCGATCACCGTCAATCGCTGATCCATGGCCGCCAGTGTGATTGCCACCAGTGCCACCCTGCCCGCCCCAGCGTACCTTCCCATCAGGCCACCCTGGCCGGTGGCGAAGCGCCGCCCAGCAATGCCGAACAGATCATGGATCGGGTGGTGGAGAGCGCGCTGGTTCGTGGCATCTTTGGCCATAGCGACATGCACCGCCGGCAATTCATGAAGCTGGTGGGTGGCGGCACCGCGGCGGCTGCCCTGGCCACGCTGCTGCCCATGGAGTCGATCAAGGCGGCGGTCAAGGAGAACCTCGGCCCGCTGGAGAAAACCGAGCTGGACATCGGCTTCATTCCGATCACCTGCGCCACGCCCATCATCATGGCCCACCCCATGGGGTTCTATGAGCGTTACGGCCTGAACGTCAATGTGATCAAGACCGCTGGCTGGGCGCTGATTCGCGATAACTCGCTGAACGACCGGTACGATGCCGCTCACATGCTCTCCCCCATGCCGTTGGCCATGAGCCTGGGGGCAGGTTCGACCCAGCGGGCCTTCGTGACGCCTGCCATCGAGAACGTCAATGGGCAAGCCATCGTGCTGCACAACGACCACCAGGACAAGCGTGACCCGCAGCAGTGGAAAGGCTTCACCTTCGGCGTGCCCTTCGAGTACTCCATGCACAACTTCCTGCTGCGCTACTACGTGGCCGAGCATGGCCTGGACCCGGATCAGGACATTCAGATTCGCGTCATTCCGCCCCCCGAAATGGTCGCCAACCTGCGCGCGGGCAACATCGATGGGTTTCTCTCCCCCGACCCGTTCAATCAGCGCGCCGTGTTCGAGCGCATCGGCTTCATCCACCTGCTCACCAAGGAGATCTGGGACGGCCACCCGTGCTGCGCCTTTGCCACCAGCGCTCGCTTTGCCCAGCAAAACCCCAACACCTACGGCGCGCTGCTGCGGGCGATCATCGATGCCACCCAATACTCGTCCGACCCGGCCAACCGTTCGGAAATCGCCGAGGCCATTGCCCCGACCAACTACCTGAACCAGCCGGTCACGGTGATCGAGCAGGTGCTGACAGGGCGCTTTGCCGATGGCCTGGGCAATGTTCAGAACGTGCCGGACCGGATCGACTTCGACCCCTTCCCCTGGCACTCCATGGCCGTCTGGATCCTGACCCAGATGAAGCGCTGGGGCTACATCGAGGGCAGCGTCGATTATCAGCAGATTGCCCGGGATGTCTTTTTGGCCAGCGAAGCACGCACGGTGATGAACGAGCTGGGCTACGACGCCCCCGAAGAGACCTCGCGCAACTACCAGATCATGGGCAAGACCTTCGACTACACCGACCCCGAAGGGTATCTGGCCAGCTTTGATATCCGCAGGAGCTAATCATGGACCGCACCACTACCGACTGGAACATCAGCCTGAACGTGCGCGCTGGCTTGTTAGCCTTCGTCCTGCTTGCCGTGCTGCTGGGGCTATGGGAAGGACTCGACCGCTCGCCGCTGCTGGGCGGCACGGAAGAGCTGAGCGAGTACGAACTGCTGCTGGGCGGGGCCGATGAAACGGCCCGCGTTCCCCCGCCGTCGGCGATTTTCGAGCGGGCATGGGAGCAGCTTTCCAACCCTTTCTATGATGCAGGCCCCAACGACAAGGGGATCGGCATCCAACTGGGTTACTCCCTTTACCGCGTGCTCAGCGGCTATCTCATGGCCGCCGTGGTAGCGATCCCCATCGGCTTTCTGATTGGCATGTCACCGCTGGCGTATAAAGCGCTCAACCCGTTTATTCAGGTCTTGCGGCCGATTTCTCCCTTGGCCTGGATGCCTCTGGCGCTGTTCATCATTCGGGATGCCGAAGCGTCAGCCATCTTCGTGATCTTTATCTGTTCCATTTGGCCGATGCTGCTCAATACCGCCTTTGGCGTGGCCGGTGTGCGCAGCGACTGGGTGAACGTGGCACGCACCCATGAACTGTCGCCGCTGCAAACGGCCTTCAAGGTCATTTTGCCCGCCGCGGCCCCGACCATTCTGACCGGCATGCGTATCTCCATCGGTATTGCCTGGCTGGTCATCGTCGCCGCAGAAATGCTCGTGGGTGGTACCGGCATCGGCTACTACGTCTGGAACGAGTGGAACAACCTGGACCTGACCAGCGTGATCTTTTCCATCCTGATGATTGGCGTCGTCGGCATGCTGCTGGATATGTCGCTGGGCTATGTCGCCCGTTTCGTCACCTACGCCGAATAAGGAGCCTGTCATGAGTCATGCCTTTGTAGAGGTGCAGAAGGCCGCCAAACGCTTCCCCGGCGCTGGCAAGGACGCTGCACCGCTCACGGTCTTCGAAGACATCAGCTTTCAGCTCAAGAAGGGCGAGTTCGTCTGCATCATCGGCCACTCCGGCTGTGGCAAATCCACCATCATGAATGCGCTGGCCGGGCTGGATCAGTTCTCCGAAGGCTCCATGGTCATGGATGGCAAGGAGATCCATGGGCCGAGCCTCGAACGTGGCGTGGTATTTCAAAACTACAGCCTGCTGCCCTGGCTCACTGCGCTGGACAACGTGCGCTTTGGCGTACGTGCCCGCTGGCCCGCCTGGAGCGAGCACGAAATCACCGAGCACAGCATGAAATACCTGACCCTGGTGGGCTTGAAAGAAGTGGTCGGCCGCAAGCCCGCCCAGCTCTCTGGCGGCATGCGCCAGCGGGTCAGCATCGCGCGTGCGTTTGCCACCAAGCCCAAGTTGCTGCTGCTGGATGAGCCCTTTGGGGCCCTGGATGCCCTCACCCGCGGCGTCATCCAGGACGAACTGGTCAAGATCTGGAGCCAGGACCAGCAGACCGTGTTCATGATCACCCACGACGTGGACGAAGCCATTCTGCTGGCCGACCGTATCTTCCTGATGACCAACGGCCCCCAGGCGCGGATTGCCGAAGCGGTCGAAATCGACCTGCCACGGCCGCGCCAGCGGGCGGAGATCGTCAAGCATCCCCACTTTTATACGATTCGCAACTACCTCGTCGACTTCCTGGTAAACCGCTCCAGTGAGCTACGCACCCAGGAGTCCGACGGCAAGGGCCTGCGCTACCCCACACCGGTCAACCCCGTGACCCTGGCAGAAGGCAGCGCCTCGCCCGACTCCACCCCGGCACCCAAGAGCGTGCCGCCCCAGGAAAAGCTGGTCACATTTACTCCCAAGGAGATCCGTCATGGATAAGCTTGAAATGCGTCACACCCTTCTCGCCGCCAAGGCACGCAAGCAAATGAGCTGGGACGAGATTGCCAGCGCGGTCGGCATGTCACCGGTCTGGGTGGCGTCAGCCTGCTACGGCATGAACAGCGCCAGTGCCGATGTCGCCCATAAACTGTGCGACGTGCTGGAAGTCGATGGCGACGTGGCCACCGCGCTGACCGCCTTCCCCACCAAGGCATGGGATGAGGCCATTCCTCAGGACCCCTTCATCTACCGCCTGTACGAAGTGGTCGGCGTTTACGGTGAAACCCTCAAGGATGTCGTGCAGGAGAAGTTTGGCGACGGCATCATGAGCGCCATCGACTTCACCATGGAGATGGAAAAGATCGAAGACCCCAAAGGCGACCGCGTGCTGCTCACCCTGAACGGCAAGTTCCTGCCTTATAAATCCTGGTAAGCCAGCGACAGGGCACCGCCCCCTGACAGGGTGGCGGTGCCCAACCTACCGCCAAATCGCGTATCATGTGGCCCTCTGCTGACTTTCGCCGCTCAAAAAGGGGCATGATCCATGTATAAACTCGCTTTTTTTGTTCCTGTCGACCATGTCGAGAGCGTCAAGCGCGCCGTGTTCGACGCGGGTGCGGGGCGTATCGGTGATTATGAGCACGTCTGTTTCCAGACCCGCGGCACCGGCCAGTTTCGGCCGATGGAGGGCGCCGAACCGCATATCGGTCAGGTAGGCACCCTGGAAAGGGTGGAAGAGTTCAAGGTGGAGCTGGTCTGTGACGACGCGCACATCCAGGCGGCCATTGCCGCCCTCAAGCTGGCCCACCCCTACGAAGAAGTGGCCTACGACGTGTGGCAGCTGGCCAACCTGTAGGCGCTCCCCCCTGCCCCATCAGGCACTGCCGAAGTAGCGCTCGCGGTCTTCGGGTGTGATCTTGCTGATGTGCAGCGGAAACTCCGCCTGCTGGCGATCTTCGAAGTAGTGCCGCAGGGTCCGCTCGATGGTAGGAAAGGCCAGCGCGTCCCAAGGGATTTCGTGCTCTTCGAAAAGCGCCACCTCCAGGCTTTCTGGTCCGGCACTGAAGCCACCCACCAGGTCGGCACGAAAAATCATGTAGACTTGATTGATGTGCGGCAGGTCGATCAAGGTGTACAGGTCTCCCAGCACGACTTCGGCGAAGGCCTCTTCCCAGGTCTCCCGGGATGCGGCCTGCTGCGTGGTTTCGGCGTTTTCCATATAGCCTGCCGGCAGCGTCCAATACCCTTTGCGCGGCGCAATGGCGCGTTTGCACAGCAAGACCTTCGAGCCGCTCACCGGCAGCGTACCCGCCACAATGCGCGGATTCTGGTAGTGAATGGTACCGCAGGCATCGCACAGGTAGCGGGGGCGGTCATCTCCGTCAGGCACCGCAAAGCGGACTTTTTCACCACACTGACTACAAAAGTTCATCGCGTTTTCTCTATGGCTGGAAGGGCGAGCTATCAACGCGCTTGACGCTGATCGTCATGGCTGGGTAAAAGAGAACAAAGTCACGGGAATCCCCTATGTTAGAGAAACTGCGCAAACAGCTGCAACTGCATACGCCTCAACGGCTGGACCACGTTACTCTGCCAGAGGCCGCCGTCTTGATGCCCATCGTCGAGCGGCCATCGCCGACGCTGCTGTTTACCCGCCGCGCGGGCCACTTGACTACCCACAGCGGCCAGGTCGCTTTCCCCGGCGGCAAGCGTGAAGCCACCGATGCAGACCTCTACGCCACCGCACTGCGGGAGGCTCAGGAAGAGATTGCGCTAGCACCGCAGGCAGTGCAGCCGCTGGGGCGCCTGTCCGATGTGATTTCGCTGCACGGGATACGGGTCACCCCCTGGGTAGGCCTGATCCCCCCCGACCTGCCATTGGTGGCAGACCCGGCGGAGCTGGATGCCATTTTCGAAGTGCCGCTCAGCCACTTTCTGGAGGACCAGCGCACCCATACCGATGTCATCACCGTGGATGGCGTCGCTCACTACGTGCCCAGCTACCGAGTAGACAGCCACGTGATCTGGGGGCTCTCGGCCATGATGCTGGTGGAGCTGCTGGCCGAAGGGTTTGGCATGGACATCGACCTTTACCGCCGCCCGGTCGGCGCCTTGCGCCACTACCCCGAACGGCGCTCTCCTCAGCGCCCAGCCACCGTCAATCGCAACGACAAGCCAGTCACGAGACACACCAAATGATCGCTTCCATGGAAACCCGCCCCCATGCTCTTGCCCCCGATGCCCACGTGGCTCTGGTCGACGCCCTGGTGGAACAGGGCTGGTACGTGGGCCAAGGGGTCATCGACCCGGCCCTGTGCCAGGCGCTGCAAGGCGAGCTGCTGCACCTGGCAGCCCACGATGCGCTCGATGAAGCAGGCATTGGGCGTGGTCAGCAGCACCTGCTGCGCAAGGATATTCGCGGCGACGCCATCCACTGGCTGGACCGTGAAAGCGAAGCCCAGCGGCACTATCTCGATGCCATGGCCGAGCTGCAGCGCTCGTTGAATCAGGCGCTGTTTCTTGGCCTGTTCGAGTACGAGGCGCATTTTGCCCACTACCCTGCCGGGGCGTTTTACCAACGCCATCTGGATAGCTTTCGCGGGCGGGCCAATCGCGTCATCTCGACCGTCGGCTACCTCACCCCCGACTGGCCCGCCGATGGTGGAGGCGAAATGGTCATCTACGACCCCGAAGACCCCAGCCGGGAAGTAGCCCGGGTCGTACCCGAAGCGGGAACGTTTGCCTGCTTTTTATCGGAAACCATCCCTCACGAAGTGCTGCCCACGCGCCTGCCGCGCACCAGCATTGCTGGCTGGTTCCGCCGCAATGCCTCGCTGGGTGGCGTACTGGACCCCGCGCGATAATGCCATGACCACGCCGCTGGAAGCCCGCCTGCAAGCAGAAATCGCCTCGTTACAGGCGCGCAATGCCGCCCTGGAAGAGGAGAAGCGCCACTACCAGTGGCTGGCGGAAAGCACCACCGACCTGATCTCTCGGCATGCCCGCGACGGCACGTTTTTGTATGCCTCCCAAGCCGCCCGCGACCTGCTGGGGTACGCGCCCGAGGAGTTGATTGGCGTCTCGGCTTATCAGCTCTTTCATCCCGCCGACCTGAGCGCGCTGCTCAACAAGTCACCACGGGTTTATTACCATGATGGGTTCTACCAGCAGACCTATCGCTTTCGCGCCAAGGCGGGCCATTACGTGTGGTTTGAAACCACCAGCCGGACCCGACGAGACGCCAACACGGGGGAGCTGCTGGACATTCTCTGTGTCTCACGGGACGTGGGGCGGCGCATCGAAGCCGAAGCCACCCGAGAACGCCTGGCGCAGGTGGTCGAGTCCACCACCGACTACGTGCTGTTTCTGGGGCCCGACCAGCGGGTATTCAGCGCCAATGAAGCCGCTCGGCGCTGCCTGGCACTGCCCGACGAGGCCCTGCAAGCTCCCCTGGAGACCGTATACTCCTGCGAGTCGCTGCGGCTGCTCCGGCAGGTGGTCTTTCCTGCCGTCGAGCGTTACGGTTCATGGAGCGGCGAGCTGGAGATACGCGCACCAGATGCCCTGCTGCCCGTGCTCAGCGTCGTGTTGGCCCACCGTGCTCAGGGCGCCGAACCCGGCCACTACGCGCTCATCAACCGCGATATCAGCGCGCGCAAGCAGGCCGAAGCGCAGGCGCGCCGCCATCAGGAGCACATTGCCCATGCCAACCGGCTAGCGGCCGCGGGTGAGCTGGCGTCCAACATTGCCCACGAATTGAACCAACCGCTGGGCGCCATCGCCAACTACGCCAGCGGCGCGCTGATGCAGTGCCAGCAGCAACCTGCCCCCTCTGCCGAAGAACTGCGCCTGCCGCTGGAACGTATCAACCAGCAGGTCGAACGCCTGGCGCAACGTTTGCGACATCTGCGCAGCTTCGTACGCAAACGCAGCCATCGAGTGCATCCGGTCGCGCTGGCTCCGGTGATCGAGGCGGCCTGCCAACTCTGCGAGTGGCAGTATCAGCAGGCTGCCATTCCTTTGCAGCGCCAGCTACCCGACGAACTCCCCAGGGTCTATGGCGACCCCATCGCGCTGGAGCAGGTGCTGGTCAACCTGCTACTGAATGCACTGGCCGCCAGCCGTGAGATGCCCGACCGCCCCGCCGTGGTCATCACGGTTCGACCCAGCGGGCATCGCCAGCTAACGCTGAGCGTTGAAGACCAAGGGCCAGGCGTGCCCGATACCCAGCGCCCACACATCTTCGATGCCTTCTACACCACTCGGGACGATGGGCTGGGCATGGGTCTGGCCATCAGCCGAACCTTGCTGGAAAGCATGGGCGGTGCCCTGACGCTTCGCGACTGCCCCCAGGGGGCTTGTTTTGAAGTACTGCTACGTACGGAGACAGACGTTTGATGGAACCTCCCCTTTCCACCATTGCCGTGGTCGATGACGACACCGACCTGCGCGAATCGCTGGTATGGCTGCTGTCGTCGGTCGGCCTGACTGCCCAGCCCTTTGCCAGCGGAAACGCGTTTCTGGCGGCCCAGCGCGATCACATAGCCGTCCTGCTGCTGGATGTGCGCATGCCCGGCCTCAGCGGCCTCCAGGTACAGCAGGCGCTGTTGGATCAGCAGGACACCCTGCCGATCATCATGATGACCGGCCACGGCGATGTTCCCATGGCGGTGGCCGCCCTGAAAGCCGGGGCGTTCGAGTTCATCGAGAAGCCCTTCAACCACCAGCAGATCATCGAAATCGTGCAGCGAGCCCTGGAACACGCTCGCCAACGGCATCAGGCACAGGCGCAAGTGGCTAGCCTGAAGGCGCGCTACAGGTCGCTCAAGCCGAAGGAGCAGCAGATCATGACCCATGTGGCTCGCGGGTTGACCAACCGGGAAATTGCCGAACACATGGAGGTGAGCCCTAAAACCGTGGAAGTCTATCGGCTGAGGGCCATGAAAACGATGCAGGCGGGCAATGTGGCAGACTGGGTACGTCAGGCGGTAGCGCTGGGCCTGGTGGCCGCGCTACCGCCCTGAGCATTAGCTGAGGGGGACGATTTGACCATTGGCCTCTTCGAGCACGCGGCCAACCTGCTCGTAGTTGGCACTGCCCTGGCCGTTATGCTCTTCGATCAGGCCAATCACATTCAGCAGGGTGTCCATGCCGAAAGCCTTCTCGTCGGTAGAGGAAAATGCCTGAATATAGGCATTGCCCTGCTCGCTCCAGCCCAGCTTGATGGGGGCATCGATGATATTGACCTGAGTGCCGACAGGCACGCGCCAGAAGATCGACTCGATATCGTCCCCGTGCATCCGGATACAGCCTCGGCTAGCGCGCATACCGATGCCGTCCGGCTGGTTGGTCCCGTGAATCAAGTAGCCCGGTATATCGAGCAGAATGGCGAACTGCCCCAGCGGGTTATCAGGGCCCGGAGGCACGACAGCCGGTGGCGGGTCGCCCCGCTCGGCGGCCTCACGACGAATGGACGCCGGCGGATACCAGGCAGGATTTTCGAGCCGCATGGTGGTCTTGGTAATCCCCAGAGGCGTATTGTAGGCATCGCGCCCAATGCCGATGGGGTAGGTCTCGACCACGGCAGGCTCGCCAGCCGCTGCCTCGGGATAGTAGTAGAGGCGCAGTTCAGCGACGTTGATCACGATGCCGGTACGCGGCTCGTCAGGCAGAATGAACTGGCCGGGAATGGTCACCTCGGTACCTTCGCCAGGCACCCAGATACTGACATCCGGGTTGGCCATGCGGATCTCCTCGTAGCCCACGTTGTGAGCCTGGGCGATATCCAGCAGCGTATCTTCATTGCTGGCCGTGACCGTGTAGATCTCGCCAATCATGTTGCCTGTTTCGGGCAGCAAAAAGTGCCCTTTGGGAAGCTCGCTGGCATTGGCCAACGCGCTGGTCGCCAGCAGCCAGGCGCTGACCGCCAGACTGCCTAAACAGGAGCGCTTGAGCCGTCTGCTGGCAGGATAATGCGTCATGGTCGTCATGGGTTCTCCTTTTTTACAGCTAATATGCCGACTGGCTAGCGGTGGGTCAATCCGACAGACTGTCGCATGGGCAGGCGTTCTCACCTCTTTAATACCAACACTTGAAAACCTAGATTCATAGAATAACCGCAGCACTTTGGATCTCAAGGTAGAAGCAGGAGGGCCAGCGCCGGTACTCTCTCTGCTTTACCGACCAAAGTGAAACAGAGCATGGCATACCGACAGCTGACCCAGACCCAACGATACCAGATTCACGCTTACAGGTGTGCAGGCATGAGCCA
>NZ_PINZ01000089.1:0-2548 GCF_002810305.1 Halomonas sp. 141 | reverse complement strand
AACAACCAGGGGGAACGCGATCTGCGAATGACCAAGGTCCAGCAGAAAATCTCGGGCTGTTTCCGCTCCTGGGAGGGGGCGGAGATCTTCTGCCGCATGCGTAGCTTTCTCTCGACCGCCGTCAAGCAAGGGGTAGCGGCGCATACCGCACTGGAGCAACTGTTTGCGGGGGAGGTGCCAGCCTTCATGCAGCCTACAGCCACGGATCAGGCGGCGTGAGCTAAACAGTTACTCTGAATCTATATTACCAGGGCATGAACGTCTTGCGCAGCGAACAGGACTTCTATGACCTGGCCATGGATTATTTCAAGCGTGCCCGTTCGGAAGGCGTGCTGCATATCGATATGCACTTCGACCCCCAGGCGCATCTGCAGCGTGGTGTACCTTTGGAGGTGGTCATGGCGGGACTGCTCAGGGCCAAACAGGAAGCCGAGAGCCAGCTGGATCTTTCAGTGGGCATGATCATGGCCTTCCTGAGAGATCGTCCAGCCGACGAGGCACTTCACGTTCTCGAGCAGGCGGCACCCTATTGGAAAATGCTGGATGCCATTGGCCTGGACAGCGCCGAGCGTGACAACCCGCCCGAGAAGTTTCAGGCCCTGTTTGCGCGCGCCAAGGAGCTTGGGCTGGTGCGTGTGGCCCATGCGGGCGAGGAGGGGCCTGCCGCTTACATTACGCAAGCTCTGGACCTGCTGGACGTTCAGCGTATCGATCACGGCGTGCGCTGTCTCGAAAGCGAAGACGTCGTGCAGCGCCTCAAGGAGTCTCAAACGGTACTGACCGTGTGCCCGCTCTCCAATGTCAGCCTGAAAGTGGTCGATCAATTGGATCAGCATCCGCTACCGGCGTTGTTGGAAGCGGGTCTGAAGGTCACCATCAGCTCAGACGATCCTGCTTATTTTGGTGGTGGGCTGCTCGAGAATCATATCGCCTGTGCCGATGCCTTTGGCTGGGGGGAAGATACCTTCAAGTGGCTGAATCGCAATGCCATGGAAGAAGCCTTCGTCAGCGACGCGCGGCGAGCCGAACTGCTGAAGCGTCTGGAGGCAGCCTGATACGGCCTGCCGCCGCCCCTATGGGCGGCGGCATAGTGCATCAGGGTAGAGCGGGCACCTCGAAATCGGGCATTTCACCTGTCAGGGAGTGCAGAAACGCCGTGATGTTATCGATGGTGGGTTCGTCAAACTCACGTCCCAGCATTTCCTGGCCCATGATGGCCACAGCTTCTTCAAGCGTTTCGGTGGCGCCATTGTTCATGTACGGGTAAGTGACGCCGACATTGCGCAAGGTGGGGGTGCGGAAGCGGTACTGGTCTCTTTCCTCCCCAGTCACCACGTAGCGACCCAAATCTTTCGACCCCGGCACCTGAATGGCGTGGAACTGGCTATCGGTAAAGTTGGCGCCGCGATGGCAGGCGATACAGCCATTATCCACGAAAGCTACCATGCCCTCTTTTGCCTGATCGCTGATGGCGTCCATATCACCGCGTAAATACCGATCAAAAGGTGAGTTGGGTGTGTTGAGCGTTCTCTGGAAGGCGGCCAGTGCCTTGGCCAGGTTCTCGGCATTGATGGGGTCATCCTGGTCGGGGTACGCTTCCGTGAAGCGCTCCTGGTAGAGCTCGAACTCTGCCAGCCTGTCCAGGGCGTGTTCCAGCTGCATGGCCATCTCGACATCGGCTTCGATAGGCCCCAGTGCTTGGCCTTCCAAATCCGGCTCCCGTCCATCCCAGAACTGCGATCCCAGGAAACCACTGTTGAGAACGGTGGGTGTGTTGCGTTCGCCAACCTGGCCATTATGGCCCACAGCTCTGGGGATGCGGTCCGACCAGCCGAGCGCCGGGTTATGGCAAGTGGCACAGCTGATGACTCCACTGGCGGAGATCCTGGGCTCGAAAAACAGCATGTTGCCCAGCATTACCTTTTCATCGGTTTGCGAATTGTGGGCAGGTAACGGTGGTAAGTGGGGCAGCGGTTCGAACCTGTCGCGGTAGCTACCGAGTTCGTCATCTGCCCACAGTGACGTCGTGCTTAAGAGCGCGACGCTCGCAAGCCCGATGGCAATACGTGATGTTGTCATGGTTTCCCCCTCCTATTTGACCGGTCTGGTGCGCACCGTTCTTTTCAGCGGTGCTCCAACAAGTCTAAAAAAGCGGGGAAGGGCAGGGCTTGCCTCAGGTCAACTTTCCGGCCATTGGTGACCCGCAGGTGCTTGAACGGTGAATGAGAAAAAAGCTTGACGATCAAAAAGAATTGGGTAGAATACGCCCCACATCGAACGGCAACGCCGAACGAAAGCTCTTTAACAATTTGATCAGGTAATTCATGTGGGCGCTTGCCGATGAGGGTGAATCATCACCTAATATCAAGGCAAGCGAACACCAGGATACTCTTCGGAGTATCGCAGTGAATTCGTTTGAACCTTGAGCCAAGTTTGATCCGCTTTTGTTGTCTTCGGCTAGTCCTGAGATGGCGAGTAAGGATCGCATTGATCTTAAACTGAAGAGTTTGATCATGGCTCAGATTGAACGCTGGCGGCAGGCCTAACA
>NZ_PINZ01000088.1:0-2685 GCF_002810305.1 Halomonas sp. 141 | reverse complement strand
GTAAGCGTTCATTCCACGACGTTCTGCCACCCCGCTAAAATTCGCCCTAAAGTAACCTCACAGTTTCCAAGCGAGGTTACCCCCATGAGAAAGCACCGCACACCCGAACAGTGGCAGGCCCTGGTCAATCAGCAGCGAGACAGTGGTCTGTCAGCTTCGAAGTTCTGCAAACAAGAGAACATCGGCTACGCCAGTTTCTGCAACTGGCGCAAGCGCCTGTCCGATCAGGCGGCCGGTGACTCAGCGGATTCCGGCGAAGCCGGTTTTCTGGACCTGTCCTCTCTGATGGGTGCAGCGCAGTCCGGCCCAGGCTGGAACATTGTGCTCAGCCTCGGCAACGGCGTCGAATTGCGGCTGAGCCAGAACGGATGATCGGGCTCGATAGTCAGGCGCGCATCTGGCTGTGCACCGAGCCCACGGATATGCGCAAATCGTTCCGGGGCCTGAGCGCCCTGGTCCGGAATCAGTTGAAGCACGACCCACTCAGTGGCCAGTATTTCGTCTTCGTCAATCGTCGCAAGACCCAGATGAAGATGCTGTATTTTACCGCTACCGGTTATTGCCTGTGGGCCAAGCGCCTGGAGCAGGGGCAGTTCCGGGTGCCGTTATCCGCCTCCGGTCAGCGAGCCTTGACCCTGACGGATCTGCAACTACTGATCGATGGCATCGAGGTGCAGAAATACCGCCAATTCAAGCGTTTTCGAGGGGTATAGAAGACGGACTTCCGGTATAATGTCGGCCATGAATTCAACGGCTTCCGACCCCCAACCCAATGCACCTTCCTACTCGGCCCTGGCCGAGGAAAATGCGTTGCAGCGCGAGCAGTTGGAGGCCCAGGCGGAATCCATTCGGCAGTTGAAACACCAGTTAGACTGGTTCAAGAAGCAGCTGTTCGGCCCCAAATCCGAGAAACAGGTTTACGATATTCCGGAACAGGACAACCTGTTCCAACCGGATGACGCACCGCTACCGGAACAGCCTGCCGAGGAAGAAAAGCGCACCATCAAGGCCTACCAGCGCGGCACCGGCAAAAAGCAGCGCGATGACGACTGCCTGAACGACACCGGCCTGCGCTTTACGGCGGATGTACCGGTGGAAGTGATCGAGCAACTGCCGCCGGAGCTGACCGGGCCGGACGCCGACCAATACGACATCATCGGCACCAAAACCACCTACCGTCTGGCCCAGCGGGCCTCCAGCTATGTGGTGCTCAAATGCGAACGCCCGGTGTTCCGTCGTAAGGGCACGGATCAAAAACCTGTGACAACACCAGCCCCGTTCAACGTGCTGGACAACAGCCTGGCCGATGTCAGCCTGCTGGCCGGGTTGCTGGTGGACAAGTTCCAGTTCCACCTGCCGCTGTATCGCCAGCACCAGCGCATTCAACAAGCGGGTATTACCCTCAGCCGCAGCACCCTGACGAACCTGGTGAAGCGGGCCATCGACCTGCTTCGGCCCATTGTGGACGCCCAGACCGACAACGTGCTGCGCAGCCGGGTGCTGGCCATGGACGAAACACCCATCAAAGCGGGCCACCAGGGCCGGGCAGGCCCGCAGAAAGGCAAGATGAAAACAGGCTGGTTCTGGCCCCTATACGGTGATGACGACGAAGTGGTGTTTACCTACTCGAACAGTCGGGGCCGACTGCACATCGAGCAGGTTCTGAACGACCAATTCAGTGGCACTCTGATCAGCGATGGTTATGCCGCATATGCCCGCTATGCCGCGGCCCAGAAAGGCATTACTCATGCTCAATGCTGGGTGCATAGTCGCCGTTGCTTCGTTGAGGCCCAAAAGGATCATCCTGAGAAGGCCACCGAAGCCCTGCAACAGATCGCGAAGCTGTACCAGATTGAAGATACCATTAAGGAAAAGGAGCTCACCGGCGAGAAGAAGCGTCAATACCGGCTGGACCATGCGAAGCCGGTCGTCAGCGGCTTCTTCCAATGGTGCCGGGATCAGTTGGGGCAAGGCGGCCTGTTACCCAGTGAACCGTTAACCAAAGCCCTGAATTACGTGCTCGGCCGGGAAACGAGCCTGACGGTGTTCCTGGAAGATCCGGGCGTACAACCCGATACCAATCACCTGGAACGGGCCCTACGGCCCATCCCCATGGGCAAGAAAAACTGGATGTTCTGCTGGACCGAACTGGGCGCGGAACACCTGGGCATCATCCAGAGCCTGATCAGCACCTGCAAGCTGCACGATATTACCCCCTACACCTACCTGGTGGACGTGCTGCAACGCATCAGCCAGCACCCGGCCAGTGACGTCAGCGACCTGACGCCTCGTCTCTGGAAAACCCGGTTTGCCGACAACCCATTACGGGCGCTGATCGACCCACGCCATCCTGATCGACAGAGCAAACAGCCGGAGGCTACCGTCCGTGCGCATTGAGGACATGAGCATCGACCAATTGCTGGAGCTGAACCAGTACATCTGCCAGCGCATTGATGAACTGCAAGAGCAGGAAACCCTGCAAGCCTTGAGTCAGTTGCGGGTGGGCCTGAAAGTGACCTTCGAAGGCCGGGAAGGCCCGGTGCTGGGGATCGTCACCAAGATCAACCGCAAGAGTGTGATTGTTCTGGCCGAGGACGGCACCAAACAGTACAAGGTCTCGCCGGAGTTATTAAGGCCTCTGCGTGACGTGAAGTAGGTCAACTACGTCGTGGAATGAACGCTTAC
>NZ_PINZ01000087.1:0-2750 GCF_002810305.1 Halomonas sp. 141 | reverse complement strand
CCACTGGGGTTTGCTCGATCACCGTGGCTCAATCGGGGCGGCTAGGGCCGCCTTCGCGGGTGCCTCTTTCGCTCGTTTCTCTCGCTCTTTCGTTACGCCGCGCTACGGGGTTGGTGCCGCCATTCGAGGTGTTGACGCGGTTGCTCGTTATGGCGCGAAACGGGGTTGGTGCCACGCCTCATAACGTTGGCGGTGTTCCCTTAGCGCGGTGTAAACGAGCGCACCCGCAGGAGCAGCGGGAGTGGTGTTGCGGTTAGTTAAGCGGCTTGGCTTTTTAAGAGTGGCCATGCACCTTGCTTCGAGGCCTCCAGAATGACGATTTCATTGATCGTGCCATCCTCTGCGTAACTAATATGTGTATGCCAATCTTGAGAAACCTCCCTAACGGTAGGCTTTTCTGATAGGTGCAGAACCAGGATATCATCTGCTTCATCGTACGTAGTTCGCATTACTTATCCTGTTTGGTTTGGGCGTATTGCTGACACCTTCGCGCCGGGCCGCCGCTGCGGGTGCCTCTTTCGCTCGTTGCTCTCGCTTT
Source organism: Halomonas sp. 141 (assembly GCF_002810305.1). Classification (NCBI taxonomy): domain Bacteria; kingdom Pseudomonadati; phylum Pseudomonadota; class Gammaproteobacteria; order Oceanospirillales; family Halomonadaceae; genus Halomonas; species Halomonas sp. 141. The sequence goes on along the minus strand of NZ_PINZ01000087.1, from coordinate 2,212 downwards.
TCCGTTACGCCGCGCTACGGAGTGGTTGCCTCGCTTGACCATTACACCGCGCTACGGTGCCCTACCCCTTGCTCATCAATCCCGGTGGTCTTTGATGATCATGATCATCATGCTGAGGATGAAGGCGAGGAAGATGGTGATGATGGCGAATACCGTGCTGTTGTAAAGGCGGTTGGGCTCTGTGGGGTATTCGGGCATGAGCGGGCTTTGCAACACGCTGACTTGTTTGAGTTGACGGGCGGCTTCCAGGCGGGTGTTTTCCAGGGCGGCCAGGGCGCTGGAGTAGGTTTCCTGGGCGAACTGGGCTTGCAGTTCCAGGGTTTCGTATTCTGCCGAGATGCGGTTGAGCGAGTTGCCGGTGGCTTGGGCCAGGCGGTCGCGTTGTTCGACGATCTGGTCGCGCAGGGCTTCGATGTTGCGTTCTACTTGGCGCAGCTCGGCGGATTGGGCGCTTTGGAAGCTGGCCAGGGCGTTGCGCTGGGCCTGGAAGCGGGCCAGGTCGGCTTCGAGGGTGGCGACGACCTGGTTGATGCTTTCCACCGTGCTGGTGGGTGATACCAGCCCGTGCTCGTTCTGGAATTCGAGCAGTTGGGCGCGGGTGTCATTGAAGCGCTCTTCCAGGCGCACCATTTGGCGCTCCAGGAAGCGTACCTGTTCATCGGCCAGGCGGTGGCCCATTTCGTTCATGTGGTTTTCGCCTGCTTCCAGCAGCAGCGATGCCATGCTGTGGGCGAATTCGGGGGTGTAGCCTTGAACGTGAATGTTGAGAACCCCCGCGTATTCGTCCAACTCCACTTCTACACGGCGCAGGTAGTAGCGGTGCAGGTCTTCAATGGGCACGTTCGGGTCGCGCAGGCGGGCAAACAGGTCACCGTGTTCGCTGTAGTGCTGGCGAATGCCTAGCTGTTCATCGAGCAGGCGCAGCATGTCTACCGAGAGCAGGTGCTCGCGCAGTAGCAGCAGGTCGGCCGTGTTGCCTCCGCCGCCGCCCATGAGCGATGAGAGGCTGAATTCCGGTGTGGCGACTTGTGGGCTTTCCAGCACTACGGTGGCACGGGAAACGTAGCGCTCTTCTGCCCATACAAACCAGTAAAAGCTGACCAGGAGAATGGCGAGCAAGGCCATGGCCCAGTGCGGTGACTGTTTTACGAAACGGGTTAATGAGGATTGCATGGGTTATTTGGCCTTCAACCGGTCAACAAAACGGAGGTGCATCAGTAGCCCGAGGGCATTCAAACTCAGGGTCACCAGCCAGAAGTAGAGCATGCTGGTGCCGTGAATGACCTGATAGTTTTCAAAGAATCCCAGCCGCAGAGTTTCCAGGGCATGGGGAATGGGGTTGAGCATCAGGTATTCCAGTAGCCAGTGGGGTAACTGGTTGAGCGGAAACATGACGCCGGAAATGATCAACAGTGGCAGCGAAAGCATGCGGATCACTCGGCCCACTTCCGGCACCAGAGTAGCGGCCACCGAGGTGACCAGGCCCAGCCCGATGCCCAGGCTCCAAAGCGAGACCCATGCCCACATGGCTCTGATGGCATTGTCGGGGTACATGTCCAGACCTAGCAGCAGCCCCCCCACGATAAACAGCAGGAAGACGAAGGTGCGCAGCATGCCTTCCAGAAAGTTGCGCACCAGCACGGGGTCTACGGGCTGCACTTGGCGATAGGCGAACAGCGCGCTGTTGGCATCGATGGCACCCATACCGCGCAGCATGCCTTCTCGCACCAGGAAGAAACCCATCATGCCGGCGATCATCCAAGGAATGAACTCGGCATTCACGATCAGGCGGTCACCCCGGATGAAACTACGAATGCCCACCATGATGGCCACCAGCGCGAAGGGCTCGAAGATCATCCAGAACCAGCCCATGCGGTCGGCCATGGTGCGCGAAACGGCTTCGCGCATGAACATGGCGTACCACACGCTGCGCGTGACCTGCCAGGGGGTGCGCGCGCCTTTCGGGGTACTGCTTGTGTTATCCATGATGCTGTGTCTTTTGATTCAAGAACGTAAATGGAGTAGTGGCTTAATCAGGGCGGCTGGCGCCGCCTCCGCGGGTGCCTCTTTCGCTCGTTTCTCTCGCTCTTTCGTTACGCCGCGCTACGGGGTCATTGCCGTTGATGGCGGTGCTTCGTAGCGCGGTGTAAGCGGAGCGCACCCGCGAAGCACCCCGTTAGGGGTGCTGATGAGGCCAATGAGGTTTGCTCGA
>NZ_PINZ01000086.1:0-2864 GCF_002810305.1 Halomonas sp. 141 | reverse complement strand
CGAGGCATAGATCACCGAAAAATGCTGATATTCTAAATCAGCCCGATCTCCATCAGCAATTGTTAACGCACCCTAGGCGTGTCCGCATTGGCAATGTTGGCAGCCAACACCTGGTGACGCGCCTGGCGCAAGCCAAGCGCCTGCTGGTGAAAATCAAAGGCTGATCCAAGCTGATCAATCATGCCGACCCTCGCTCGCCGTGAGGCCAAAATAAATCGAAAATTCTTGATCATGGATAATAGAGGCGAGGCTTTCATCTCTTAAAGCATGGAACAGGTAGCGTTTCTGCCAGCATTTCCCATGATACGGTGGCTACTTTTGCATTACACTGCCCAATCTACGCAGTCTCAGGCCTGTGTAGACTCTGAGTTTTCACACTGAGCGGCCCCTTCCATGCTTCATGCGTTGTCTCTCGTCACGGCCAGTCATACGCGCACCCTCTTCTCGCTCCTGGCGCTAGCCATTCTGGCTCTTCCCTATGCGGTGCAGGCGAACGACATGACGCTGGAAGAGAGCGTGCATCTATTTCTTTATCAGCAGGCGCAAACATTAGGGCAGGAAGCGGTCATCACCGTCACTCCCTCATCACCACATCTGCCTACCTGCGTGCAGCCTGAGCCTTTTTTACCCAACACGACCCAGCCCCCGGTCGGTAGAGTATCAGTGGGGGTAAGATGCGGTACCGATGGCCGCCAGGTGCGGTACATACAGGCACAGGTCGACGTCGTGGGTAACTACGTGGTCGCCACGCGTGATATCGAGCGTGGGACGCTCATTACCTCCGACATGCTGGGCCTACGGGATGGCAATTTGAGCAGCCTTGCGCCACAAACGCTGACCGATCAAGCAGACATTATTGGCAAGGTGGCTCAACGCCCGATTCGCAGCGGCGGTTCCTTTCAAGCACACTTTCTACAGGCACCTCACTTGGTGGAACGGGGGCAGCGTGTCACGGTCATAGCACAAGGCACTGGCTTTCGGGTTTCCCGTGAAGGAGAAGCCATGGCCAATGGCGCACTGGGCGATATTATTCGAGTACGCTTTGGGACACGCGAAATCGCCATGGCACGTGTCACTGGCCAGGGTGTTTTAGTGGTCGATTTTTGATTCAGCGCCTAAAGTCTTTAGTGCCCAAGCCGATAGTAACCATATAGCACGAGATGCCCAGACGTTGACGATGAGGCCCCCAACGTGAAAATCGACAACCTTAATCCGCTGGTACGCACCAACCAGGCGCAGCAGCGTGAAGATGCTCAAAAAGTTACCGGCCCCAAAACGCCGGATACGGGCAACACGACCCGTGAATCCACACAGCTGAGCCAGTTCAGCGCGGATGGCAGCCAGGACCTTGATATGGCCAAGGTGCAGGAAATCCGCGATGCCATTCGTGAAGGGCGTATGGAAATCCGTGCCGACCGCATTGCTGATGGCCTAATTGCCAACCTGAAAGAGCTATAATCCTTATCATGAGCCTATCTCGCCTTCTCGACAGCCAGCTGCAGCGACTCGATGAACTCATTGAGCTGCTTACACACGAGCAAGAAGAGCTGACCAAGGGAAGCATCGATGGCGATACACTGTCAGACATCGCCCTCAAGAAACAAGCACTTCTGGGTGAGCTGGAGCGCGTCGAAGTGCTTAGGCGCGGCGTACAGGCAAAGCTTGGCTATTCAAATGGCGCTTCTGGCGCTCGCCAGGCAGCCAATGATGCCGACTGCCTACCCGTTTGGGAACGCTTGCTGGAAAAGGGCGAGCGCGTGGCTCGCATGAACGCCCTGACGGGGCAAATGCTGTCAGTGCGCATGAAACACAACCAGCAAATGCTGGATTACATTCGTCAGATTGCCGAAAAAACGCTTTATAAACCGGATGGGCGAAATAGCGCTCAACCTGGACGCATTAACACTTCTGCCTGAAACACACCTAAACAACTCTTATACAAGGCACTTCAATTAGGCAACCTTGCCTAACTCTGGAGTCGTCATGCTACCTCATCTTCCCCAACAGTTTAACGCGGTGATCACGGGAGCCAACGGCGGCATCGGTAGCGCCATCTTGCAGCGTTTACTCTCCTCCTCTCAGCCAGGCCACATCATCGCCGTCAGCCGCTCTCCGCTAAGGATGCAGCATGACAAAATCACCTCAGTCGTGGCGGACCTGACGACCAGCAGCGGCCGGCGCACCTTGTCAGAGACCGTCGGAGAGCAGCCACTTCACCTGCTGATCAACACCATTGGCATGCTCCACGACTTAGATCTGCATATCCAGCCCGAAAAACGCCTCGAGCAACTCAGTGAAGAAGCGTTCATGCGCGTCATGCAGATCAACGCGATGACGCCCGCCATGCTGCTTGCGGCACTCAAGCCTTCCCTGCAAGGGAAACATCCCAGCATTATCGCCAGTCTTTCAGCCCGTGTCGGGTCTATTACGGATAACGGCTACGGTGGCTGGTATAGCTATCGAGCCAGCAAGGCGGCCCATAACATGCTGATGAAAACGGCCGCCATAGAGATTGGCCGTCTCAACAAACAAGCCATCGTGCTATGTCTTCACCCGGGCACGAATATCAAGGTTTTGTAATATCAGCTCACAGCAAAAAGCCCCGAACACAGAGTGCTCGGGGCTTTTTGCTTAATAAGTGCCTGACGATGACCTACTCTCACATGGGGAGACCCCACACTACCATCGGCGCTAAGCGGTTTCACTTCTGAGTTCGGCATGGGATCAGGTGGTTCACGCGTGCTATGGTCGTCAGGCGTAACAGGTAATGTATATCATGCTGAGGTGTTTTTGACGTGTATTGTGTGCGTCTCTTGTCAGCAAGCACTTGGGCTCACTGCGGCGTATCCGGTGTGTCGAGTGCG
>NZ_PINZ01000085.1:0-3099 GCF_002810305.1 Halomonas sp. 141 | reverse complement strand
TTGATGGATTGGTTAGGTTCTTGAAATCATAGCACTTTCAGCCGCTTTCTTTTATACCCTGTGAGAAATCCGGGCTAGCGTGTGATCGATGTAAGTTATATCAACAACGCCAATATTCATAAAGCCTTATATTGAGGTAAGCTCTGTTAAATTTCATACTATTGAGAACGCCCCATGTTGCCCCAGGTTTTTACTTTTGCGAAAGTGCCCGATACCGTACGCCCTATCATTTACAATGCAATTAAAGAAGGCAAGTCACGCTTTGGCATGTGGGATCAAGAGGTGTCGCTACGAGAGCAATACCATGGGGCTAACGGCTTCCTGCTTAACATTAAGCCAGGCGACTGGATTGTGCACGTTAACCTGCCAGCCTATGGGCAATGTGTTGCCGTTCAGGTCTGTGGGGAGTATGACTTTGATCAGGGCGTAGAGTGCGCCTGGGGACGCGACTTTTGTAACTATCTGACCGTTGACCCTAACACCCTCATCGAGTTTTCACGCAACGATACCAACGTCCTTCCTTCGGTAAACTTGAGGCCCATGCGTCGTGGTCAACGCGTTTTGAACGTAGCGGATTTTTTGACAAGCATCGAGAATCTGAAAACAAGCCGCTACAACGATATTACGCCTAGCCTAAGAAGTATTATTCACCTGAGAGAACGCGTGAATCAGGACGTTTTACCTCGACTTACGCAGGCCATTCAGGAAATGAACAAAGGCAAGGATTTCGAGATATTTCTGCATGAAGTGTTTATGCAGATGCCACACACCGTATCGGTTAAAAACGGTTTTGGCTGGCGTACTGATCATGGTGCAGACTTACTCGTTGATTTTCAGAACCCCATCGGTGGTGTAACACTGAGTACGCGCTTGGTAGTGCAAGCAAAGTCCTATTCGGGTGCGCATCACGACCTTAACGCTGTTGATCAGATTGTTGAAGGCATGGAGAAGTACAACGCCGATGGTGGCTTATTGATCACCACAGGGCAGGCAACCGAAACACTTGAAAATTATGCGGCGGAAAAGAGCGAAGCGTGTGGACGCACCATTGACTTGATTGCGGGGCCTGAGGTGGGCCGCTTTGTGCTCCGCCACGCCCCGCATTTATTGATTGGTAATGACTTCGCTTAAATCCGCACATACGTTGTAACAATGGGCGGACTTCCGAAACGAATTAGCGCAACCTGCTCTGATCAGCACTGGTCTGCATGTTGCTCAATTAAGTGAAATGGGTATAGCCAAAAATCTACGCTCGGGAAACGGCACTCCCCCGTCTCATCCTCCAAAAATGATAGCACCTTTTGGTAGGTTGGGCTGTCTTCATCAGGCGCCACTGCCAAGTAAATAGACCCTTGGTAACAGCACGGAGCCTTGCCTGGCGCTGCATGCACGCATGGCTCCCATGGAATCTCATTAGCCTCTAGCCACTCAACAACGTGTTGGCGACCCTGGTGATCTTCCCAGTGCGTACCCAAAATATCGTCATCATGACTTTCATTTTTGAAAGTTAAAAATAGGATATCCCGCTGTGCTTGGAGGCCAATCTCCATCGTGGTCTTAACTAAGCGCGGCATATTTCACTCTCCACGTTGTTTGAGGGCGTATAGCGCTCTGGCCAGCTGTTCTATTTTGTCTCGCCACGCTAACGTCGTTAGCCACCGTTCGGGCAGTGCTTTAACTCCCCACGCAGCACCTGCCAGCTGCCCCGTTACTGCAGCAACCGTGTCAGCGTCATCGCCTAAGTTGGCGGCCAGCACTAGCGCTTCTTCCAACGAACGTGCCTGCCAACAGCACCATAGGGCAGCTTCTAGGGTGTCGATGACATAGCCACTGGAAGACACTTCCTCGCGCGACAGCTCACAAAACACCCCCGCCTGAAGCGCTAAGATACGATCGCCTTGGGCAGGGGTAGTCGGCATCTGTGCGAGCACCCTACGAAGAGGCTCGCCTTGCAACAACCGCCAAAGCACCGCCCCCATTAATGCGGCCGCATCCAGGCAGTCGGGGCTGGCATGCGTGGTGACACTGCTGCGCACCGCTAACGTCACTGCCTCTTCCTCGCTATTCGCCACCATAACGGCTGGCGCGAGGCGCATAATGCCGCCATTACCGCTTTGATACGCCTGGGTGCCGCCCGCATTGATGTCTTGTGTGCGTTCAAAACGCTGCAAAGCATCCAAGGTCGTGCCACCAATATCAATGCAGCGGCCTTGGCAGGCCATGTAACCTTCTCGCCACCAGCGCACGTAGCGGCTTAACTGATCGTGCGGATCAAACGACTGACGATTCACTAGACTTTCAGCCAAACACAGCGCCATGGCGGTATCGTCTGTCCACTCCCCAGGGGCAACATTAAAGACACCGCCTCCCCACATCTCCGTATGGAGAGGATGTTGATCCCGGATACAAAACTCCAGCGTGGTACCTAACGCATCTCCAGTTGCCAGCCCTAACAAAGCACCAAGGTAACGGTATAACTCATCCATGTTGGGATTGACGGTGGGCAGTGGCTGTTGCGGGGGTCGATTCTCGTTCGTCATAAGCGCCTCTACATAAGGTAGTTTTCATACCTTATCGCTCGCATGCGACACCAAGCGTCGCACCCTAATGCGATGCTGGCAGCACTCAACACGGAGGAGAGGCCGCATGAGCAATACACCCCACTACGATATCATCGGTGATGTGCATGGCCAGTTAGCGACGCTGGAGGCACTCTTAACCCGCTTGGGGTATCGCAAGGGGCCGCAGGGTTGGCAGCAACCGGGGCATGTGGCGGTATTTGTTGGCGATATTATTGATAAAGGGCCGTGGCCAGGCGCGGTACTTCGCCTCGTGCGCCAAATGGTCGATGCGGGTCACGCGCTTATGGTCGTGGGGAATCACGAACTGAACTGGGTACGAGACGCGTATCACCATCAAGACGATCTAAGCGCTTTTATTCACGCCACGCGCCAGCATAATGATCGCCAACGGCTGGTCGATGAATTTGCCAACAAGGAAGATGGCCTAGCGCTACTCCTCGGTAAGCGTTCATTCCAAGACGTAGTTGACCTACTTCACGTCACGGAGGGGCCTTAATAACTCCGGCGAGACCTTGTA
>NZ_PINZ01000084.1:0-3241 GCF_002810305.1 Halomonas sp. 141 | reverse complement strand
ACGTGAATGCGGCCCGGAATATCCTCAGCCTCGGGGCAGGACGTTGCCCTCAAGAAGTTGGAATCCCCGTCCTTTAGGGCGGGGAGGACGTCAAGGCGTGATATAGTGGTCAATATAAAGCACTTAGGCCCGCCGACACAGCGCGGCGCCTGCTCATCTTCAAGACTCTGCATAAACGGTGACGGTAACGCCATGGCCAAACTTCCTATTCTCGTATTTCCTGACGAGCGCCTGCGCACCAAGGCGGTCGCGGTGGAAACCGTGGACGACGAGGTCCGCCAGCTCGTGGATGACATGCTGGAGACCATGTACGACGCCCGTGGCATCGGCCTGGCCGCCACGCAAATCGACGTGCACCGCCGGGTGGTGGTCATGGACGTCAGCGACGACAACTCCCAGCCGCTGGTGATGATCAACCCCCGCTATGAGCCTATCGGCGAAGAGCGTGAGCCGCTGTCGGAAGGCTGCCTGTCGATTCCTGAGTATTACGCCGAAGTACCGCGCTACCTGAAGGTCAAGCTGACGGCGCTGGACCGCCACGGCGAGCCCTACGAGCTGGAAGCCGACGGCTTGCTGGCCCACTGCATTCAGCATGAGTACGATCACCTGGAAGGCGTGCTGTTCGTGGATTATCTGTCCCCGCTCAAGCGCGACCGGGTCATGAAAAAAATGCAGAAGCGCTACAAGCAGATGAACGACGCCTGACCCCGGTTGCGTCATCTGGCCCTGGGCCGAGCTGACAACGTTGCCCCACAAGCTTACCTGTGACGACAACGCTGCCTCTCGGCCCTCCTGCGTTTCATCGGCAGCACTTTCTCTTTTCACTCAAGGGCTCTCCACCATGTCACCGTTACGCGTTGTTTTTGCTGGCACGCCAGACTTCGCCGCCTCCAGCCTTGCTGCCCTTCTCGACAGCGAACACGAAGTGGTGGCGGTCTACACCCAGCCCGACCGCCCTGCCGGTCGGGGACGTAAACTCACTCCCAGCCCGGTCAAACAGCTGGCTCAAGCCCAGGCGCTGCCGGTGTATCAACCCGTCAGCCTGAAAGACGCCGAGGCCCAGGCCGAGCTGGCGGCCCTGAACGCCGATGTGATGGTCGTGGTGGCCTACGGGCTGCTGCTCCCCCAGGCAGTGCTGGATACGCCGCGCCTGGGCTGCATCAACGTACACGCCTCGCTGCTTCCCCGCTGGCGCGGCGCGGCGCCCATCCAGCGCGCCATCGAAGCGGGCGACAGCGCCTCGGGCGTCACCATCATGCAGATGGATGCGGGTCTGGATACCGGCGCCATGCTGCACGAAGTGCGCACCCCGATCACGCCGCGCACCACGGGCGGCGACCTGCACGACCGCCTGGCCATTCAAGGGGCCAATGCGCTGATCCACGTGCTGGACAACCTCGACAACGGCAGCCTTCAGGCCACCGCCCAGCCCGACGAAGGCGTCACCTACGCTGCCAAACTCAGCAAGGCCGAGGCCGAACTGGACTTCTCTCAGCCTGCCGAGCAGCTGGCGCGCAAGATTCGCGCCTTCAACCCCTGGCCCGTGGCCTGGTGCGCGCTGGGCAGCGACCGCCTGCGCCTGCTGATGGCCAGCGTCGAGCCCGGCGAGCAGCCCGCCTGCCCACCGGGCACGCTGCTGGCGCACGGTGAAGAGCACCTGCGCATTGCCTGCGGCGCCCAGGGCCAGGAGGTCTTGTGCGTCAGCCGAGCGCAACTGCCCGGCGGCAAGGCCATGGCCGTCCGTGACTTGTTGAACGCTCGCCAAACGCCGCTGACCGTGGGCCGTTGCCTGGGCCAGTCGCTGGAAGGACCCCAGCCACTGAAAGGAGCCGCCCAATGAACCTACCGCGCACACCCACGGGGAGCGGACTGGACGTGCGTGCGGCGGCGGCCAGAAGCCTGGTGCCGATCCTCACCGACAAGGGCTCCCTGGCGGGGCTGGACGAGCACAGCGTAGTAGCTAGGGACCGCGCGCTGCTCAAGGAGCTGTGCTATGGCACCTGCCGCCGCTTGCCGCGCCTTCAGGCGCTGGCCCAACGCCTGCTGAAGCAGCCGTTCAAGAAGCGCGACTCCGACGTTCAGGCCCTGCTCCTGATCGGTATTTATCAACTGCTCTACATGCGTACCCCGGCCCACGCCGCCGTGGGCGAAACCGCCGGCGCCGCCCGCCTGCTGGACAAGGAGTGGGCAACACGAGTGCTCAATGGCTGCCTGCGACGCCTGCAGCGCGAAGCCGACGCGCTGCAGGCCGAGGTGGACCGTGATGAAAGCGTCGCCCTGGAGCACCCCCAATGGCTGCTGGGCAAGCTGCGCAGCGCCTGGCCCGACCAGTGGCGGGCCATCGCCCAGGCCAACAACGAGCCCGGCCCGATGACACTGCGCGTCAACCAGCGGCACAACGACCGTGAAACCTACCTCACGCGGCTCACCGAGCAGGGGTTGGGCGGCGAGCTGTGCCTGCACGCCCCAGACGGTATTACGCTGCACACCCCCTGCGACGTAACCGTACTGCCCGGCTTTGCCCAGGGGCACGTCAGCGTACAGGACGAAGCCGCCCAGCTGTCGGCCGCTCTGCTGGGCCCGGCCCTGGCCCCCAGGCCCGGCGCCCATGTGCTGGATGCCTGCTGCGCCCCGGGCGGCAAGACGGCCCATTTGCTGGAGCAGTTCGATATCGCCCTGACAGCGCTGGACAGCGACAATCAGCGCCTGGCCCGTGTCGATGACACCCTTGCTCGGCTGGGGCTCGCTGCAGAGCTGAAACATGCCGATGCGACCACCCGCGACTGGTGGAGCGGGACGCCGTTCGATGCCATTTTGCTGGATGCCCCCTGCTCCGGCACGGGCGTGATTCGCCGCCATCCGGACATCAAGGCCCTGCGCCGCAAGGAGGACATTCGTCAGCTGGCCAGCCTGCAGCAGCGCCTGCTCGACAACCTGTGGCCGCTGCTCCGCCCCGGCGGCACGCTGCTCTACGCCACCTGCTCGGTGCTGCCGGAAGAGAACTGCGGCCAGATCGAAGCCTTCCTGGCCCGCACCCCCGACGCCCGGGCCACCACGCCGAACGATGTGGCCTGGGGCGAGCCCAGCGGGCCGGGCAGGCAACTGTTTCCCGCACAAAACAGTCACGATGGCTTTTTTTATGCCAGACTGGAGAAGCAGACTGCGTGACTGCTCCCCGCCCTGACGGGCGAGGCTTCCCACGTCTTAGGCCGCTGCCGGTGCGTGACCGGGCTTACACAGG
>NZ_PINZ01000083.1:0-3863 GCF_002810305.1 Halomonas sp. 141 | reverse complement strand
GACGGTAACTCGCCAAACTTCAGCATGAGCAGCTTTCGCAGCATGTTTTGTGCTTCATGCTGACGGCCCTGTTGCATACCCTGTTGCATGCCCTGCTGCATGCCCTGTTGCATACCTTGCTGAATACCTTCCGTACGAAGACGCTCTGCTAAACCAGCCATTTTGCTTTCCTCCTGAGGATAGCTGCGATGATGGCACTTTAGCGAGCTAGGGCTCGATCAGGGCGGCTGGCGCCGCCCTTCGCGGGTGCCTCTTTCGCTCGTTGCTCTCGCTCTTTCGTTACGCCGCGCTACGGGGTGATCGCCCATGCGTATCGTTGGCGATGCATCCGTAGCGCGGTGTAAGCGGAGCGCACCCGCGAAGCACCCCGTGAGGGGTGCCGGTGAGGCCAATGAGGTTTGCTCAATTACCGTGGCTCGATCAGGGCGGCTGGCGCCGCCAACGCGGGTGCCTCTTTCGCTCGTTGCTCTCGCTCTTTCGTTACGCCGCGCTACGGGGTTGGTGCCGCCATTCGAGGTGTTGACGCGGTTGCTCGTTATGGCGCGAAACGGGGTTGGTGCCACGCCTCATAACGTTGGCGGTGTTCCCGTAGCGCGGTGTAAGCAGAGCGCACCCGCGAAGCAGCCCGCTAGGGGTGCCGATGATGGCGTGAGTGTCAGCGGTTACTGAATAGGTTCGATCAGGGCTTCCAATGTGTTGGCACTCAATATGCCTTCCATCCAGTTTTCCAGCTGCTCTATGGAAGCCGTCTCAATTTGGGTATCGGCCCATGACGGTAACTCGCCAAACTTCAGCATGAGCAGCTTTCGCAGCATGTTTTGTGCTTCATGCTGACGGCCCTGTTGCATGCCCTGTTGCATGCCCTGTTGCATACCTTGCTGCATGCCTTGCTGCATGCCTTGCTGCATGCCCTGCTGCATGCCTTGCTGAATACCTTCCGTACGAAGACGCTCTGCTAAACCAGCCATTTTGCTTTCCTCCTGAGGATAGCGCCTTTGGTAGGCTTTTCTTTCATCTGTGCTTAAATCGCTGTAGATATCGACAAAGTCTATGTATTTGAGTTGCTTTTCAATGCTTGGTTCCAGCGAAAACAGGCCTTGTATGGCATTGGCGTATACATCGATTTTATCTTTCTCTGCCCATTCCATATTCGGTAAATTAAGCCGTGCTACGATATTTTGGCTACTAAAATACTGATTGGCCGGCAATTTATTTAAATGTGTATGTAAATAGTGAAACTGTAGGTAGCTATGGCGTTCACTTCGAATATGCAGGCTTTCTACCACTTTTTTATTAGAATTCAAAAAAATCACCACCGGTACCACTCGTTCTGTATCGAATAGCTCACTCAGGTGCAGTGTGTAGTGCGCCAGCCTGTGGATCGAGAAACGGCCGGGATCCGTTTCTTCTTCTAGCGTGAACAGTAGCGCTTCGCGTTGCCCATTTGGCCACTCTACCAGCAACGGTACGTCTAGCTCATGAAATCTGTCACCCAGGCGCTCTTTTAATTGCTCCTGGCGAATAGGAGTGACTTTGACGCTAGGCAGTAAATCTCCAGCCTCTTCTGATGCAAAGAAAGCGAGGGCTTCGCGAGGATAGTCCAAAATCAGGTTCTTGAAATTTTGATCGTGGCTTGTACGGTTCGCCATGGCTTTTCCTTGCTGTGGCTTAATCGGGGCGGCTGGCGCCGCCTTCGCGCCGGGCCGCCGCTGCGGGTGCCTCTTTCGCTCGTTTCTCTCGCTCTTTCGTTACGCCGCGCTACGGGGTGATCGCCCATGCGTATCGTTGGTGATTCACCTGTAGCGCGGTGTAAGCGGAGCGCACCCGCGAAGCACCCCGTGAGGGGTGCCGAATATGCCACTGGGGTTTGCTCGATCACCGTGGCTCAATCGGGGCGGCTAGGGCCGCTAATACGGGTGTTGGCGGCTATTTATTGCTACGTGCGTTATGAGGGGCGTGCAGATCTCACTTTAGATCTGTCCCATTTTCTAAGCACTGAATCAACAAACCACTGTGAATCAAATTTTTTAAATTCGCTTTCATAGATATCTAGAAAACCATCAGGTGTGGCTTCTGCAAAATGCAGATGCATTTCACTAGAATTATCAAAAAAATAAGTTCTTCTACATTTCACAACCATTTCATGCAAAAGTGACAAGCTTGCTTGATAGCGACTTATTATCTTTTCGGCAGGGACATCATGCCCACCACTCGAAACTCTTTGTGCAACACGAGCCTGATTAATCTCAGGACTTGATGTGCAAATATAATAGAGGTAGGGCTCAAACCCAAAATCTAGTGCTTTTTCAACAAATATTATGTGACTACTATGACTCATAACAGATTCATAGGTGAGGGATAGGCCAGACTCCAACCAATCCTCTCTCAGGCCTGTGGCAATCGCTTGCGCAGAGATCGCAGCAAAATACGTTTCAAACTCTTTAGCAAAAGACTTTACGAACGCCTTGCCCTCAGACATTGCGGTTGAGGTTTTTTCAATAACATCATTTAGCTCAATATGCTTCGCAATATCATCAGGATTTAAATATTGCCCTAATGGTATTTTCTTACTAAGCAAAAATTGAGTCAGGGTTGTTTTACCCGAGCCATTTGGGCCAGCAATAAGCCTTAACCTTGGCACAAATACTCCCTAAGATTGAATGGCTGGGCTTGTTTTAACTTTTTGAGCTGCTTGACCTGATGATCGGGCGACTCTTCAACCAGATAGCCATCACGCTCATAGACCACAGAAACACCGGCAGCCAAATTTTTTTGGATGGCCGCGCGAGAGGATTCGCTCGCAAACTGCATGAGTGAGCGCGTGTCTTGCATTGGATCTTTTCTCTTACCTTTGCGCACCATCGCTAGCTTTTCGTGGTTTGATTTCTGACTCATGATTTCTCCCTTCTCAGTACAGCTTGTGAAACCATAGATTCATTATAGACCGAGTAGTTTCGAATAGAGCAGGCTATTGCAATGATTCATTAAATATCGTGGCTCAATCAGGGCGGCTGGCGCCGCCTTCGCGCCGGGTCGCCGCTGCGGGTGCCTCTTTCGCTCGTTGCTCTCGCTCTTTCGTTACGCCGCGCTACGGGGTTGGTGCCCATGCGTATCGTTGGCGATGCATCCGTAGCGCGGTGTAAGCGGAGCACACCCGCGAAGCACCCCGTTAGGGGTGCCGAATATGCCACTGGGGTTTGCTCGATCACCGTGGCTCGGGGCGGCTAGGGCCGCCCTTCGCGGGTGCCTCTTTCGCTCGTGGCCTCGCTCTTTCGTTACGCCGCGCTACGGGAATCCTGCCGCGCTTCTAAAGGTGCTACGTATTCGTAGCGCGGTGTAAGCAGAGCGCACCCGCGAAGCACCCCGTTAGGGGTGCCGAATATGCCACTGGGGTTTGCTCGATCACCGTGGCTCAATCGGGGCGGCTAGGGCCGCCTTCGCGGGTGCCTCTTTCGCTCGTTGCTCTCGCTCTTTCGTTACGCCGCGCTACGGGGTTGGTGCCCATGCGTATCGTTGGCGATGCATCCGTAGCGCGGTGTAAGCGGAGCACACCCGCGAAGCACCCCGTTAGGGGTGCCGAATATGCCACTGGGGTTTGCTCGATCATCGTGGCTCAATCGGGGCGGCTAGGGCCGCCCTTCGCGGGTGCCTCTTTCGCTCGTGGCCTCGCTCTTTCGTTACGCCGCGCTACGGGAATCCTGCCGCGCTTCTAAAGGTGCTACGTATTCGTAGCGCGGTGTAAGCAGAGCGCACCCGCGAAGCACCCCGTTAGGGGTGCCGAATATGCCACTGGGGTTTGCTCGATCACCGTGGCTCAATCGGGGCGGCTAGGGCCGCCTTCGCGGGTGCCTCTTTCGCTCGTT
>NZ_PINZ01000082.1:0-3882 GCF_002810305.1 Halomonas sp. 141 | reverse complement strand
CAGGGTCGTCCTGACGGACGACGCGCTATCCCTCCCCGCACTAGAAGTGCGGGGTTTCTCGCGCAAAGACTGATGAAAATGGGGTTGAAACGGCCTTGAGAATGATGTGCTGCCCCAGTTGCTCTGGCAGTACCCGAGCTGAGTAGTCGCCCTCTATTTCTTGACAGATCTCTCGATATGCGTGCAATTTAGGACCTTTTTGTACCTTCGGAGCCTGACTAATAAACACCATATCGTCAGGGTTATGGCCAGAAGCTTTAAGGCGGCGTAAATGCGCTAGCCACTTATCGCCCTTCTCAATAATTTTGCTGGCATCATCCAAATCAAAGCTGATGGGTTTAATGGCCTGCCGTATGTGCGCGCCTTCCTGCCAGACAAACGGCAACTTTACACGCACGATATCGTTTCCTAGCGTTTGCTCTGTGTAATGACGGTTCAACGATTTTAGCCATTGCGTGACATCTTTGGTGAGCTGCTCTTCTGGTGATGCTACGTGCTTAAAATCATGATGAACATAGCGGTTGAATAGTTCATCTAGCGCTGCTTGTGGATCCTTTGCGGCTAGCGTGCCAGGCCTGCTAAAGCGAAACATGGCTTCACGAGGCTCTATCAAATCTTTGAAAATGCGCAGCTGCACCTCAGGTTGGGCTTGGTGTTGATTGGCTAGATCAACCGTCCTTTTGAGCTCTGTGACGAAATGTTGGCGTGCCTGAGTAAACACTTTCGCTGGCAGTTTATCGAAAAATTGTGTGATGCGTTTTCGAGCAACGGTTTCAACGCGTTGCAGGAACACACCGTTATTGCAGAGCATGATGACTCCCAGGTTCGCGAACTCGCCCGTGTCCAGGTAGGGTTGAAAGCGCAGCACTGCATAATTACAAATAATGGCGCTCATATCAGGCTCCAAAAGGAAGGGTCGCGTAACCGTGCTAATAGATTGAAGCGCTCTGCCAGTGAGGGATATATCTCTGAGGTGGCATCGTCTATGTCGTAATAGATCCACTCTAGAGGAATCGAATCAATGATCATATCCCAATCGTTCAGGGCCGCGTCAAGCACCGCCTCGTGGCGTGCCCGCACCTCCAGGTCCGCAAAACAGGCACGCTGATGGCTAAATACATGATTTTCAAAATCGCCGTTAGCGTCGATAGGATCGAAAGCTAGATTATGATCAATCACCACCAAACCGCTCATTGAGCTCCATAGCAGGTTGACGTTGCCACCTTGAGCGCTCAGGCGACGATCCTCATTGTTAACCCACATATCGAATAGCAAAAGCCGCTGCTGTGTCACTTCATCGACTTCTGAGATTTGTGAAAAAAGCAGATCCTGACTATGCGAAGCGACCTTGGAGGCAAATGCCAGCCCACCCTTCAGGTCGTCGGCGCGAGGTTCCATGGAAAAATCTAGCATGCCTGCCGGAAATCGCATCAAAGCGTACTCAGCGATGGGTAATTCACACCGCCGTGCCAATTCAGCGCAAATAAGCTCAGCGACCAATGACGGCTGGCCAACGCCATTGATGCCTTTGACCACGTACTGTTCATCCATGACATCACGCACAATAAATGGCTGCGTGCGGCCTTGAGTTGATTGGCGCAGAATTTCCTTGGCTTCTACGATGCGGGGCTTTTCCATCATCACCTCACCAGCCGCCAGTGTTCGTTTTCTTGCTGTGCCTGGCCGAGTGTATCGCGTAGCACGCGACTCGGGTGGCAAGGACTCTGGGCCAAGCGGTTTTAATCTTGGGGGCTGTTGGAATGCTTACCTCAGCTCCAGTGCTTTGCAGCTTGATTTGGGCACGAGAGGTTTCCACAGGATTGAAGGTGAATTTTCAATAATACAAGTAGATGCCACCTATGGCCCACTGGGTTTCACCGCGTTAATTGAGAAATAAATCTAACAATGCGCTGCAAAGGACGTTTGACCCGTTGCCGATTTTTGCTGCCGCAAAAAACGTCACCGCGTCAAACGCCTCTGAGCTTAGGCGTAGGAGCAAGAAAAGACGACTTCTCGTTGAATCAGCCCGGCATTGCCAGAGGAGGTCTCGCACCCAGGTGCTTTGCGATCCCCCAATGTGACCTTATGGCCTCTCTGCTGTAGGTGCTAGGCAACGGATACTCCGACCATGCCAGCACCCAGAATCAGAATCTCACGTGCCATAAATCCATTAACTTCTTATTGGGCTCGTGCAGTTTGTGCCTTGTGGCTGTGCTTCATGCGTTGGCGCACCCAGGCAACGGTTATTGCGGTAATCAGGATGAACCCGATATAGCCGAACACGGGATACACCATGCCGACCAGACTGACAAATCCAAACATGCTGCAGGCATAGGCAATGATGCCCGCTATTAAGGATCCAACGCGGAAAGACGTGGTATCGGCCTGCAAAAATCGGGATGAAAAAGAGTAGAGGCAGCCCACTGCGGTATTGAAAATCATCAGCAGAATGACGATCGACACCAGCGAGGAAAGCGCAGGGGAAACCTCTAGTGCTAAAGCCAGCATCGGCATAGGCGTATCAACCAGACTGTCCAGGCGCGACAGCATGGCTAGACTGATCGTCATCATCAGCGCACCCAGGGTAATGCCGCCAAGAATACCGCCCCAGGTTGCTTTGCGGCGGTCTTTTGCAGCACCGCTGGAGATGGCAAGAATCGCGACGCAGCCGAAGATGTTATACGAAACGTACAGCATGGCGCCCAGTGCCCAATGGCTGGTGGCTGCGTTTTGGTCGAGTGCCAACTGGTTCAGTGTCGTCAGGTCGGTTTCTCGGGTTGCCAGTGCGTAGATCGCGATGCCGAGTGCCACCAGAATCAGCAGAGGAGTGATGCTGCTGATCAGCGTGAGCACTTTTTTCAGTTTGAGACAGGTGGCTGCAATTACCAGCAGAGTCACCAGCGCGCTGCCCCAGGCTACAGGCAGGCCCAGCTTTTGTTCCAGCAGTGCGCCGGCACCGGCCAGCATCACTACGGCGATGGCAAGCATGAAAAATGTCATCAGCAAATCGATGGGTTTGCTAAGCCAGGGGCCACAGATAGCCCGTACAACTTCCTTGTGAGAAGTCGCTTGAAGCTCGCTACCCAGATTCGCCAGAGTCATGCCCAGGAAGATAAAAGCGGCAGTACTCAGCGCGACACCTGCCAGCCCCCAAACGCCGAAGCTAACAAAGAATTGAAGCAGCTCCTGGCCTGAAGCAAAGCCTGCTCCAACCAGAAATCCGACAAAAGCGCCCGCGATTTTCAATACATCTTTCATGGTGCCAAATCCTCAGTTTCTTATTTATGTGTGCCAGTTAGCTGGCTGAATCAGGCTTCACCGACCCAGGCTTGCACTTCTACTTCGACATCAACGCCCAGTGCTAGGCCTGCTGTCACGGTGGAGCGAACCGGCAGACCTGCTTCGAAATAGCGTTTGTAGACTTCGTTGAAGCCCGCAAAGTGCTTCATGTCCGACAGCCAGACGGTCGCTTTAACGACCTGCGCAAAACTTGCACCACAGTGTTCAAGGGACTCGCCGATACGGGTCATGACCGCTTCGGTTTGCTCTTCGATACTGCCTTTGACGACTTCGCCTTCAGCAGTCATGGGAATCTGGCCTGAAAGCATCAGGAAACCTCCCACGCGAACGGCACGGGAGAATGGGAAGGGCAAATCGCTGGGGATACGTTCGATTGAATTGGACATGGAGTTATATCTCGTTGATGGCTATTGAGTGGCCGAGCCGCACGCGCAGCACGATAGAATCACAATTTCTCTTAAATGATAATTCTCGTAAAAGGGAATATCAAATGTGAGAACCTTAAGGAACCGCTGATCAATTCGTCTCTGAGCGGCTAAAGCACTCAGGGCGGCATATTCACCGCGTCAACGGTCACTTTCT
>NZ_PINZ01000081.1:0-4210 GCF_002810305.1 Halomonas sp. 141 | reverse complement strand
CACCGGCACAGGTGTTCCTGGGAGAGTACTCAGGAGCCCTGGACACAGCAGGTGCTGCACTTATTGCTTGAATCTAGGGTTTGATACTAAAGTGTTAGTTTTTTCTTATTAATCCTATAAGTGCTTTATAACCAATGGTTTGAGAGCTGATTGGCGAGAGGGTAAGTTCTTTTTTGACATCATTAAAGCGGTAAAAAAGAGTGCTGACTTGCACATTCAACTGAGATGATCTAAAAAAATGTAACCGATTACATTCTTGCATCGGCGCTTTCACAACCCATAACAATCCAACAACAACGAGGTGGATATGGATACCCCGCGACGCTTAAAACGCATGAGTTCACAGGCTCTATTGGCTGCCAGTGCCGTGACGCTGTCAGCGCTGGGTCTGCCTGGCTTTGCCCAAGCTCAAGACAACTCAGCAGAGCTGCCCATCGCCGTGCAAATGTACACACTGCGGGATTTTGGCAGCTTGGAAGAACAGTTAGCCGCTGTAAATAGGGCTGGTATTTCGGCGATTGAAACGGTGGGCACCCAGGAAGTGACTGCTGAAGAGCTCAATGCGTTGTTAGAAGAGCATGCGCTTGAGGTGATCTCAAGCCATGTGCAATTGGACGACCTGCGCAATCGCTTAGACGAAACGGTGGCGTTTAATCAGGCGGTAGGTAACGACACTTTAACGGTGCCTTATTTAGCCGAGGACGCGCGCCCTAGCGATGCCGAAGGCTGGCAGGCGCTGGGTGAAGAGCTAGGTGATATTGCCGCTGAGCTAGATGCCGAAGGGTTGCGCTTGGCGTATCACAACCACGATTTTGAAATGGAAGTGTACGACGATAAAACCGCCCTAGAGCATCTTTTTGATGCAGCCGGATCTGACCTGTTGGCAGAACTGGATCTCGCTTGGATCGCACGGGGCGGGTTTGATCCGGCAGAGTACGTGACGCGTTTTGATGGGCAACTGTTTGCTGTACACGCCAAAGATAACGCGCCAGAAGGCACCGCTGAAGAGGAGAGTGGGTTCGCAACACTCGGCAAAGGCGTACTGGATTGGGATGCGATATTACCCGCCATTGAGGCCACTGATATTGAGTGGTACATCATCGAACACGATATGCCGCTAGACGCTGAAGCGGTTATTACCGAAGGAAATAGCTTCCTAGAGGAGAAATTGGCAGCGCTTCGTGAAGAGTAATACACGCCTAAGCCATCTCATTTAGATGACAAACGCGAGGATGCTTTATGAAGCGCTACCTTATTGATCGGCGAAGCCTGCTGCGCCACAGCGTGACCGGTTCTATTGGTTTGGCGGCGCTACCTCTGCTTGGATCTCAAGCCCTATCTGAAGATAGGCCTTCCCAGCCGGCACTAAAAGGCAATATCCAGCATTCGGTTGCCCGCTGGACGTTTGATTTTTTGCGTCTGGAAGAGCTTTGCCAGCTTTCAACCGAGTTGGGCATTACGGCGATTGATCTGGTGGGGCCCGAAGAGTGGCCTGTGCTTCAGCGCTATGGGCTCGACTCCTCCATGTGTAATGGTGCCGAGTTGAGCCTTGAGGATGGCTGGGGCGACGCCCGTTTTCATGCCGAGCTGGTTGAGCGTTATCTCAACCATATCGATCTGGTCAGCCAAGCGGGTTATACCAATCTCATCTGCTTTAGCGGCAATGCCCGGGGTATGAGCCCTGAACAGGGTTTGCAAAATGCCGAAGCAGGTTTAAAGCAGGTGATCGCCCATGCGGAGTCAAAGGGAGTGGTGCTGCAGATGGAGCTGTTCAACAGCAAAATCGACCACCCCGACTACCTTTGCGATAACTCTGCCTGGGGAATTGAGCTTTGCCGTCGTCTTGATTCACCCAACTTCAAGCTGCTCTACGACATCTATCACATGCAGATTAGTGAAGGCGATGTCATTCGCACCATCCGTGAAAACCACCCGTTTTTCGGCCATTACCATACGGCCGGTGTGCCTGGGCGGCATGAAATAGATGACACCCAAGAGCTCAACTACCCCGCGATTTGTCGCGCTATTCGAGATACCGGCTTTAAGGGCTATATCGCCCAAGAGTTTATCCCTGACCGGACTAGCCAACAGGCAAAAATAGAATCACTGCAGGCGGCTATTCAGCTCTGCGACGTGTGATTCGACTCTAAAAACAACACAGTAAGGAAGATAACCATGCCAGATAATCACTACGATGCCATCGTGGTTGGCTCAGGCATTAGCGGCGGTTGGGCTGCTAAAGAGCTAACCGAGAAGGGGCTAAAGGTTTTGCTGCTTGAGCGTGGGCGCAATATTGAGCACGTAAAGGATTACCACAATGCCGACAAAGAGGCGTGGGATTATCCCCATCGGAATGAGCCAACTCAGGAAATGATCGCTAAATATCCTGTGCTCAAGCGCGACTACCCCCTTAATGAAGCCACCCTGGGCATGTGGGCGGATGAACAGGCCAATCCCTACGTAGAAGAGAAGCGCTTTGACTGGTTTCGCGGCTACCACGTAGGCGGGCGCTCGCTGCTTTGGGGCCGGCAAAGCTACCGGCTCAGCCCGATGGATTTTGAGGCCAACCAGCGGGAAGGCATCGCCATTGATTGGCCGATTCGCTACGAAGATCTCGCCCCCTGGTATGACTATGTGGAGCGCTTTGCCGGTATCGCAGGCACCCAGGAGGGGTTGGATATCCTTCCCGATGGCGAGTTTCTGCCGCCAATACCGCTTAACTGTGTGGAAGAGGATGCGGCCAAGCGCATTAAAGAGGCCTTTGGCGGGCAGCGTCATCTTATCCACAGCCGGGTGGCCAATATTACCCAGCCAAAACCGGAGCAAAACCGCGTCAACTGCCAATACCGTAATAAGTGCTGGCTGGGGTGCCCTTTTGGTGCCTATTTCAGCACCCAGTCCGCTACGCTTCCCGCTGCGGTAGCCACCGGCAATTTAACCTTGCGGCCGTTCTCGATTGTCAGCCAGGTGCTCTATGACAAGGATCGCCAGCGAGCGCGGGGTGTGGAAGTCATTGATGCCGAAACCCATGAAACCCACGAGTACACTGCCGATGTGGTGTTCCTTAACGCCTCGACCTTCAATACCACCTGGATCTTGATGAACTCCGCCACCGATGTCTGGGAAGGTGGCTTGGGCAGCAGTAGCGGCGAACTGGGCCACAACGTGATGGATCACCACTTCCGCTGTGGTGCCAGTGGCGAAGTGGAAGGCTATCAGGATAAATACTATTTTGGACGCCGCCCCGCAGGCTTTTACATTCCACGCTTTCGCAACGTAGGCGATGAGCAGCGTAGCTATGTTCGGGGGTTTGGTTATCAAGGCGCGGCGAGCCGTCAGGGCTGGGATCGCGAAATTGCTGAGCTCAATATTGGCGCTGATTTAAAACAAGCACTCACCCAGCCAGGCGGTTGGACAATCGGCATGACGGGCTTCGGCGAAATGCTCCCCGACCACGATAACCGCATCTCTCTGGATCACAGCGTTCGCGATAAGTGGGGGCTGCCGGTGCTGTCGATCAATGTGGAACTCAAGCAAAACGAGCGCGATATGCGCCGGGATATGGTTCAGGATGCGGTCGATCTGCTAGAGGCCGCGGGCGTGAAAAACGTCAAAGGCGACGTAGGCGATTACGCGCCGGGCATGGGGATTCATGAAATGGGTACCGCGCGTATGGGCCGTGACCCGAAAACGTCAGTGCTCAATAGCCATAACCAGGTGTGGGACGCGCCCAATGTGTTTGTCACCGATGGCGCCTGCATGACGTCATCCTCTTGCGTGAATCCATCCTTAACCTACATGGCACTTACCGCGCGGGCGGTGGACTATGCCGTGAAAGAGCTGAAGCGGGGTAACCTGTCATGAACCGTCGCGAGCTACTCAAAATGATCGCGCTGACGACCGGTGCAGCGATGATTGGAGGCAAATCCCTATTTGCCTTTAGCGATGCTGGCCAAGCAGACCACTCCTTTAGCAGCCAGGATGTAGAGCGGTTAGACGAACTTGCCGAAACGATTTTGCCACGTACCGATACCCCAGGCGCTAAGGACGCGGGCGTAGGGGAGTTTATGGCCATGTTCGTAAGCGACTGCTATACGCCCTCAGAGAGAGAGGTGTTTTATTTTGGTTTAGCGCTGACGGATCCCCACGAAATAGATAAGAAAATCAGGATGATATGATTGAAAAGGCCTGCATGGGTCGGCATGTTGTT
>NZ_PINZ01000080.1:0-4464 GCF_002810305.1 Halomonas sp. 141 | reverse complement strand
CCTGTGTAAGCCCGGTCACGCACCGGCAGCGGCCTAAGACGTGGGAAGCCTCGCCCGTCAGGGCGGGGAGCAGTCACCGTAAGCGCACTGTGAAGCCGGCTTCGGCCGGTTTCGCCGTTTCAGAGGGGGTTGTTCAGGAAGTGATGACCATGCGACTGTTCGAAACTCGCCCCGGTGACGACGGCCTGCCCGGGCCAGAGCGACGGTTGGCCGTGCTGGCCTTGGTGACCGGTACCTTGATGGCGGTTATGGATACCACCATGATCAACCTGGCGTTACCGACGATTGCCGCCGACCTGGATATCCCGGCGTCTCGGGCCGTCTGGATCACCAACCTGTTTCAAGTGGTATGCGCCGCCTTTTTGCTGGTGTTTGCCGGTATTAGTGAGCTGGTCACACGGCGGCGACTGTATCTGTTCGGCATCGGCCTCTTCATGGCCGCCTCGCTGGGGGCGGCGTTATCCCGCCAGTGGGAGTCATTGCTGGTGTTTCGCGCCTTGCAAGGGCTGGGCGCTGCCGCCACCCTCTCCATAGGGCCATCGCTCTATCGAGCCATCTTCCCGTCGCGGCTGTTGGGCAGCGCGCTCGGCTTGAGTGCGCTGGTGGTGGCCGGGGGCTACGCGGCTGGCCCGACCTTGAGTGGCGTCATCCTGTCGTTCGCCGATTGGCCGTGGCTGTTTGCGCTGAACGTGCCCCTGGGGCTCTGCTCGCTCTGGCTGGCGGGCCGGGCCTTGCCACGCGACATTCCCCGGCAGGGCGCCTTCGATACCCTGGGTGCGCTCTACTCCATGCTGATGCTGGCCAGCTTCTTCGTGGCCATGGACGCCGTCGGGCACGCTGCGCCCCTGTGGCAAAGCGGGGGCTGGGCACTGCTGGCCGTACTGGCTTGCGGGCTGTTTATCCGCCGCCAGCGGCACGCCCCTTATCCGCTGCTGCCGCTGAGCGTCTTTGCCGAAAAGCGTTTTACCCTGGCCGTGTCGGCTTCTGGACTGGCGTTTATCGGCCAAGGGCTGACCTTCGTGGCGCTGTCGTTTTTCTATCAGGAGCAGATGGGCTTTTCACCGCTGGAAACGGCCTGGCTGTTCACCCCGTGGCCGCTGGCCATCATGCTGGTGGGGCCGCTGGCGGGCAGGTTGGCAGACCGTATCAACCCTAGCCTGCTGTCGAGCACGGGCCTGGTGCTGCTGATCATCGGGCTGGTGGCGCTGGCGCAGGTCGATGAAGGCACTGGCGTGGCGGGAAGCCTGTGGCGCACGGCGCTGTGCGGCATCGGTTTTGGCCTGTTTCAGCCGCCCAACAACCGCGAAATGATGGGCAGCCTGCCGCCGGAGCGTAGCGCCAATGTGTCGGGAGTCATGAGCACCATGCGCACGGTCGGGCAGTCTTTCGGGGTGGCCCTGGTGGGGGCTGCCCTGGCGCTAGGGGCGCCCGTTCAACTGACCCTTTGGCTGGGGGCGGTCACCACGCTCCTGGCGCTGCTGGCCAGCCTGTCGCGTATTCGCGTGGCGCAGCAGGCGTTATTGGCGCGGCGGGCATCGTCGGCTGGCAAGTAAGGGCGTACAATGGCGGCGTTGCGGACAGAAGGAGAACGCCCCATGGCGATACAGACACAGATCGAGCAGAAGTTGGCGGCGCTGACCCCTGAGCTGCTCCAGGTCGAAAACGAAAGCCACATGCACAACGTGCCGGCCAACTCTGAAACGCATTTCAAGGTCACGCTGGTCAGCGATAGCTTCGAAGCCATGATGCCGGTGAAACGCCATCAGCAGATCTATGCGCTGCTGGCCGACGAGCTGTCGGGGCCGGTGCACGCTCTGGCGCTGCACCTCTACACGCCCGCCGAGTGGCAGGCCCGGGGCGGTGCGCGCCCCGATTCGCCCCACTGTCGTGGCGGCGGAAAGTGACACCGGAAGCCGCGCGAAGGCACTATCTGGAGGCCATGGGCATTACCGCCTGGGCCTCCCGCTATCAACTGCCCAACGCACTCCCCACGCAAGCCTGTGAATGGGAAGACGCCCCTGCCAAGGCGCCACCGCGCGAGCGCCTGCATGCCCTGCTGGACGATGCTCCGCCGCCGCGCCCACGGCCCGCTGTGGCAGAGGCCAGCGCCCCCGCGCCTGCCAGTTCCCATGCCGCCCCCCAGGCGGTGCGCGCGCTGCTGGGCGGCCAACCTGTCGAAACGCCTGCGCCGCAAGCGTCAGACGATGCCGTACCCGAGACCCCCAAGGCAGTGGCCAAACCGCTGGAGTTCAGCCTGTCCTGCGTCTGTCTCGGTGGCCGCTGGCTCAGCCTGTGCGAAGGCGACATGTCGCCTCCCGAGCAGCAGCTGTTGGCCAATATGCTGCGTGCGGCAGGCCTTTTGAAAGGCGAGCTGCCTACGGTGGTCACTTTCAAATGGCCGCCGATGGCCACCGCATTTACCCCAGAGGACCCGTTGGAAGAAGCCCAGGAAGGTCTGGCTGCCTTCGTCTCCGGCGCGGCCAGCCGTCAGGGCTGGGCGTTGGAAAACGTGCTCTGGTGGGGCGCGAGCGATGCCGTCGAGGCATCGGCCATGGCGCAGGTGATGGCCCTGACCGATGGGCGTAGCCGCAGCTTGTCCTTGCCGGTATGGGAGGCGCCAGGGTTGTCGGCACTGATGCAGCAGGCCGGGGCCAAACGTGCCCTGTGGCCACGGTTGGTGGCATTGGGGCAGCAGTGGAGCCCGCATGATCACTCGGCTTGATGGCCAGCACGCCGAAGGAGTGTGCTCGCTCGAAGCGCAGGCGCGCAGCGGAGCAAGTCGCGCCCAGTTGCTGGCAGCGCTGCAGGACGAGCAAGCCTGGGTGGCAGGGTATTGGCAAGAGAGCGTTCTGCTGGGCTATGCGCTGCTGGTCAGGCTGCCCTTCGATGCCGAGCTACAGGCCATTGGCGTAAGCCCTGAGGCACAGGGGCAAGGAGTGGGGAGGCAGCTGCTGGACGCCTGCGTGGCCGTGGCAAGGCAGTGGTCATCCGAGCGGCTATTGCTGGAAGTGCGCGCTGGCAACCAGCGGGCCATAGCGCTTTATCGTCGGGCGGGGTTCGCACAGGATGGGTGCCGTAAAGGCTACTACCCGGCCGCTGAGGGGACGACCGGGCGAGAAGATGCGCTGCTGATGTCGCGGGCGTTGCCTTAAGAGGCGCTGCCCCCTTCGATACCGTCGAACTTGCTCAGGACACCCTGCAGGCGACGCTCCCACTCTTCGCGCTCCTGCTTCAGCTGGCTGTTTTCATTGCGAAGCTCTTCGTTTTCCAACTTCATCATCTCCAACGCCTCGACGGTGTCGGTGACTTTCTGCTCCAACTGATTGAAAAGCTCCAGGCTCATGCCTACCTCCGGTGACGATCGGCAGGCAGCGGCCTGCCGACATGGGAATGAATAACGATGTCGATGCGCCGAGCGTAACGCTGCGGCGAGTCGTCGGCAAGCGCTTTACGCAGGCCTGCGACGATAGAGTCGGGCAACGCTTTCACCCGCTCGGGTTTCTCTATGTAATTGCCAGTTGGCCGGGACTTCCGGGGTCAGTGTGTGCTCGGTTTCGAGATAGATCATGGCGTCGTTGGCCAGCCAGCCACCTGCCTCCAGTTGGGCGCAGCAAGGTGCTGCCAGCCCCTGATGGAAGGGGGGGTCGAGAAACACCAGCGCCATGGGGTCGCCGGGCTGGGCGAGAAATGCCTGCGCCTCTTGGGTCACCACGTGCCCCTTGAGTGTGCCCAGGGTGGCCAGATTGTCGCCGATGAGTGACGCCACCGCCGGGGTGCGTTCGACGAAGGTCACGGCAGCCGCCCCCCTGGAGAGCGCTTCGATACCCAGCGCACCGGTGCCTGCGAACAGATCGAGGGCGCGCTGGCCGTAAAGCGCCTGGCCCAGCCAGTTGAACAGGGTTTCACGCACTCGGTCCGGCGTGGGGCGCAGCCCCGGCTGGTCGAGTACCGGCAGCAAACGGCGGCGGTAGTCACCACCAATGATGCGCAATTTTCCCGGTGGCCGAGTCGTGCCACGGGATGCAGAAGCGCCGCGAGGCGTTGAGCGAGAGGAGCGTTGTCGTTTCATGACGCGGATTGTAGCGGGCAACTTATCCAAAGTCTTGGCCTGCGGTGGTAGGATAATCGCAATGTTCACCTATTCAGTCGGATGACCCTTATGTTCGGTTTTTTCAAACGCAAGAAAAAGCACGACTCCCAGCAGGAGCCGCAGGAAAGTCAGGATCCGTCGCTAGGCGCTGAGCCCTCCGTCAGCGAGCGTGACACACCGGCTCCCGCGGCGGAAGAGGCCGCGCCAGAGGTGCCTCGCGAAGACGCGCCCGCCAGCGCCAAGGCGCTGGATGAGCCGCTATCTCCGCCAGCCACCGAGGAAGAGGCGCCGCTACCCCAGGACGAAGAGCCGGTGCACAGTGAGCTTGTGGAACATACGCTGCCAGAGCCAGAGCCAGAGCCAGAGCCAGAGCC